>NZJB01000001.1 GCA_002691885.1 Gammaproteobacteria bacterium | reverse complement strand
GCTCATATATGCTTCTGTACGGTAGTGCACTGCCGGTTTCCTGTGCCAGGGCAGAGCTCGCAGGACAGCTCAGGACAATCAAAATAAGCAGATGCAGCATAAAAGAACGATAATGGCTCACAATTCATTCAGAATAGCGCAATCTCGGTGACCTGCAAACATCGGACCTGTTCACGCCGGTCGGCAAGTGCCGCTACACTCCAATGGCACGAGCAAAGACCAACTGTTGTCGTCCCAAACGTGTTTTTCATCGACAAGGATCACAGTATGTCAGATGTCGTAAAGAACCGGAGAATAGATCTCTACACCTGGGCGACCCCTAATGGCCGTAAAGTCTCCATTATGCTTGAAGAGCTTGCGTTGCCTTATCGGGTGATGCCTGTGGACATTACCCGTGGCCAACAGCATGCCCCTGAATTTCTGGCGATCAGCCCGAACAATAAGATTCCGGCGATCGTCGATCATGACGAGGGGGCGCAGCTTATGGAATCCGGTGCCATCCTGATGTACCTGGCCAGAAAATCGGGGCGCCTGATGAGTTCAGCTGGGCCCCTGCACTGGCAGCAGCTTGAATGGCTGATGTTTCAAATGGGCAACCTCGGGCCAATGCTGGGTCAGACCCACCATTTTGTAAAATTCAATGCAGGAAAGTCGGTCTATGCAGAGGACCGTTACCGGGCAGAGAACCGCCGCCTTTACAAGGTTCTGGATGCCCGACTCGGAGGCCGACAATTCATCTGTGGGGAGTACTCGGTCGCTGACATTGCGGCGTGGCCATGGATTTCCCGATTCGAATGGCAGGAGATGGATCTGCGGGAGTTTCCGCACTTGATGGATTGGTACGTAAGAATTGCGGAGCGCCCTGCCGTGCAGAGAGGCTATGCGGTCCCACAGGATTTGCCGGTGCCGATGCCTGACTGAGTGTGCCTCTGGGGTGAATCAGCCTATGCGCTTTTTGGATTGCTAAAATGGATCAAACTGACTAAGTTAATTCGCTCTATTTCAGTGATTAAGGAGTCAATATGATCAGGTTGAGCAAGACCTTGCCGATGATATCCGGTTTTCTGCTGTGTGGCTCAGTGATGGCAGCAGACGGCACCTATGTTGCTCCCCGTAATGTTTGGGGGCAGCCCGATCTGGAGGGTGTTTGGAATTTCTCCTCTAACGCACCCTTTCAGCGTCCGCAGCAGTTCGGCGAGCGCGAGTTCATGACTGATGATGAGGTGGCGGCCATGCGGGCGCGACTAGCGGAAGCTGATGCGGCTTCTGACCAGGCTGTGCCAAGTGCCGATCCAAACAGCCCCGGGGGATACAACGATTTCTGGGTGGAAAGCGCTGGCATTACCGATCGCATCCGCACTTCTCATCTGGTCTATCCTGCGGATGGCCGCTTACCCGACCGGGTGGCAGGATCTGCAGTCCAGTTTGGAGGCCTTGGGCCGGATGTTCCGGGTCAGCGACCGGTTCGCTACACGGTTGGTGGTATTGCCAAGAATGGGCCGGAAGATCGCGGACTGTCAGAGCGTTGCATTGTTGGTTTTAACGACGGGCCACCGTTCATGCCCAGCCTCTATAACAACAATGTCCAGATTTTCCAGAACCGCGATCACGCAGTCATTCTTACTGAGATGATTCACAATGCCCGCATTGTGCCACTCGACAACAGACCTCCACTACCAGAGGAGCTCGGGCAGTGGAGCGGCGATGGACGAGGCTACTGGGATGGGGATTCGCTGGTCGTGGTCAGCCGGAACTTCAACGGACTCACTCAGAGTTTCAGTGCGTTTGGTACCTCGGATGAGAAAGTACTCACCGAGCGTTTCACTCGCGTGGACGCTGTGACAGTGGATTATGAATGGACGTTAGAGGATCCAGCGACCTTCACAGACAGAGTTACCGCGATCGTGCCGATGACCAAGGTTGGCGGTCAGCTGTATGAGTACGCCTGCCATGAAGGCAATTACGGCATGGTGAATATACTGCGTGGACAGCGCATGCAAGAGATACGCGCGGCGCAAGGATCTGACTGAGAGCAGGTCAGAACGGATTCAGGTCCGGGCACAGCACGGTGGCGTGTCCGACTCTCCGGCCAGCTGCCATCCGTGCCAGCCCGGGCGCCTGGCAATCTGGCCGGGCAGTGCGCCGGTATTCTCCCCGTCGCGGATAACAACTTCTCTATTGACGATGATCTAGGTCATTCTAGTCGAAAACTGATTAGGGTCGCTGAAGCTTGCGTGGTCTGACTCTGAGGACGGATCGAACACCACGATATCGGCAAAATAACCTGCCGCAAGTTCGCCACAATCCCGGATTTTTAAATTGCTTGCCGGTAGCTTGCTCAGCTTACGAATCGCTCCAGGCAGAGTGATGACCTTCCCACCACGAACGTACCGGCCCAGCACCCTGGCGACATTTTGCAGGTGTGGCTCAACTTTTCTGCTGGCTGACAGAAACCCGTTGCGCCCCTGTCAGTAATTCAGGTAGCGATGGGCACTTTTTTTGGCGCCGGGCGTCGGTTTTTGTTGTTTCGGGTTGACATCAGGCGTTCTCAAAAATACTGTATATAAATACAGTATTTTGCTAATGTCATCATGCCACCAAAACCCCTCTATGAAACAGTCCTGAACCCGGAGTGCTCTGCCGGGCTGCCAGATTATGCTGAATTGCACTGCCTTTCGAATTTTACTTTCTTGCGCGGCGCTTCTTTTCCGGAAGAGTTGATAGAGCGTGCTGACGAGCTGGGCTACCGGGCAATCGCTATTACTGATGAGTGCTCCTTGTCCGGGGTAGTGCGCGCACATGCGGTTGCCAAGGAGAGAGGTATTGAACTGATTATTGGCAGCGAATTTCATCTGGAGGAAGGCTGCCATTTCGTTCTGCTGGCCTGTAACCGGCGCGGTTATGGTCATTTATGTCATTTGATCAGCTGCGCTCGTCGGGATACCGCTAAGGGTAACTACCGTATGGATTACGCAATGGTAGAGCAGCACCTGCCCAGTGACTGTTTAGCCCTATGGTTACCTGACCTGAACCATGCTCCTGAGCATCTAGCATGTCAGGCAGTATGGCTGCACCGATTATTCAGCATGCGCTTATGGATTGGGGTCGAATTGCTGCTCCGGGGAGATGACCTGAGGAAGTTACGATTTCTACAGCGCTTAGGTGAGCAGTACGCAATACCCTTATGCGCAACAGGTGGTGTTTACATGCATGCGCCAAGTCGGCGTATTGTGCAGGACACAGTAACCGCGATTCGCTTACGGCGCGCCATCAATGAGCTGGGACTGGAGGGGGAGTGCAATGCTCAGCGCCATCTTCGGGGTCGCGAACAACTGGCCAAGTTGTACCCTCGTACATTGCTGGCTGCCACAACGGAAATTGCTGATCGCTGTAAGTTTTCGCTGGATGAGCTGCGTTATGAGTATCCCGAGGAGCTAGTACCGCCTGACTACACTGCGCATGGTTGGCTACGTGAACTGACCGAGGTCGGGGTCCGGACACGCTGGCCAGAAGGTGCTAACCCTAAGGTACGCAATCTGATTGAACATGAGCTGATGCTTATCAAAGAGCTCAACTATGAGCATTACTTCCTCACAGTGCATGACCTGGTGACCTTTGCTCGCAATCAGGACATTTTGTGTCAGGGGCGCGGGTCAGCTGCCAATTCGGCTGTGTGCTATTGCCTCGGAATTACTGAGGTGGATCCGGCCCGGGTAGAGGTTTTATTTGAACGGTTTATTTCCAGAGAGCGGAACGAGCCTCCGGATATTGATGTGGATTTTGAGAACGCGCGTCGTGAGGAGGTCATTCAATATATCTACAACAAATATGGGAGAGCCAGAGCGGCATTGGCTGCCACCGTTATTACCTATCGCTCTCGCAGCGCGATTCGGGACGTGGGTAAGGTGCTCGGTCTGGAAGATTCATTACTCAATCGTATAACCAAATCCATCTATTGGTGGGGCTCTTCTCTCGAGGAACAGCTTTCTGACTCCGGCCTTGATTACAGCGACAGAAAAATCCGGATGCTGGTGACGTTAGCCGGTCAGCTAATCGGTTTTCCGCGCCATCTTTCCCAGCACGTGGGTGGGTTTGTCATCAGCCAAGGATCGTTGACGCATATGGTTCCTATTGAGAACGCCAGTATGGCAGAGCGGACTGTGATCCAGTGGGAGAAGGATGATCTGGAATCACTGGGGCTGCTTAAGATAGATGTACTGGCGCTGGGAATGCTGACGGCGGTACAAAAATGTTTGCGCCTGGTTAGTGATTACAGTCAGCACCCCCTCGTCATGCAGAACATCCCCGCAGAAGATCCTAAGGTCTATGACATGATGTGCGAGGCAGACACTATCGGAGTATTCCAGATTGAATCGCGGGCTCAGATGAGTATGTTGCCACGACTTCGCCCCCGTAATTATTATGATCTGGTTATTCAAATTGCGATTGTGCGACCTGGTCCTATTCAAGGAGACATGGTTCATCCCTATCTGAACCGGCGTAATGGCAAAGAACTTATCAGTTATCCGAGCGAAGCAGTTAAAGAGGCGCTCGAAAGAACGCTGGGGGTGCCTATATTTCAAGAGCAGGTTATGCAGCTGGCTATGGTGGCAGCTGGATTTACCGGCGGAGAAGCGGATCAGCTGCGTCGGGCTATGGCGGCCTGGAAGCGAAAGGGAGGCTTAGAGCCTTACGGTAAGAAACTGGTCGACGGTATGCTTGCCCGTGGTTATGAGCCAGATTTTGCACAGAAGCTTTTTAGCCAGATCAAAGGATTCGGCGACTATGGTTTTCCAGAGTCTCATTCAGCCAGCTTTGCCCTCATTGCCTATGTCTCATCTTGGCTCAAGCGCTATCACCCTGCGGCGTTTTGCTGTGCCTTACTCAATAGTCAGCCTATGGGGTTCTATGCCCCAGCTCAGCTGATCAAGGACGCCCAGAGGCATGGTGTTATTATTCTACCGGTTGATGTTAATCAGAGCCATTATGACAGCACTCTGGAATTTGACAGTAGCTATGTAAAACCGAACTCACCTTGCCATGATCATACGGAAGCAAAAATACGGATTGGATTGCGAATGGTGAAAGGTCTGTCCCGGACCGGCGCAGAAGCCATTTTAGAAGCACGCCAAGGGGGCGCGTTCGAGACCGTCCAGGGCCTGGTCTTCCAGAGCGGAATCAACCGCAAGAACCTTGAGGCTCTGGCGGCAGCTGATGCCCTGTGTCAATTAAGCGGCGATCGTCATCGTGCCTTTTGGCAGGCCAGCGGCATTGAAACCGCAGGCCAGAATGTTAGATCTGCTAATGCAGGGAGTCAGATGCTATTTTTTTCTGATCCAGGCTTCGACAGTGATTTTGGTGCTGACGTCTTACTGCCTGTAGCCAGTGAAAGCCAGAATATTGCCGCAGACTACAGATCTACCGGTTTTACTCTTCGGCGCCATCCACTCGCGCTGTTCAGATCGCACTTGAATCACTTCAGGGTGCAGCGCGCTGATGAACTTGCGCTGATCGACAATGAAGGCTCTGCCAAGATAAGTGGTCTGGTCACCTGCCGACAGCGGCCGATGACGGCGGCAGGGGTTACCTTTCTTACACTTGAAGATGAGAGCGGTTTTGTCAATGTGGTGGTGTGGCCTTCTCTTGGAGAAAAGCGGCGGCCGGTTGTTCGTCAAGCGATGCTGATAGGGGTAGTAGGACACGTTCAGAAGAACAATGATGTTGTGCACCTTGTTGCCAGAGATCTGGTCGACCTCAGTCACTGGTTGGGAGCAATGGACGTCTCATCTCGGGACTTCACTTAGCTGGACAACCGCGTTCATCGAAGTTACTTTGTCTATACCCCCAAGTATTATGTTTCCAATAATATCGGTCCTAGAAGCACTAAAACGCATTTAGAGCATAAAAATCACGCGATTCTTAAGGAGAACTTCATGAAAGCCAAGGTAATAATTACGATAAGCGCAATGGCCCTGCTGTTGGCCGCTTGCTCTAACGACTCTGAAACCTCAACTGCTGACTCCGCATCCAGCACAACTCCACCGGCGATGGCAGAAACGAGTATGCCGACTGGCCCCAGCCTGGAAGACGTCATTAATGATGAACGCAGGGCAGATAACCAAGGCAGAGATGAATGGCGCCACCCCCTAGATACATTGGCTTTCTTTGGAATTGAGCCTGATATGACCCTTATTGAGGTTCTGCCTGCCAACGGTGGCTGGTATACACAGATCCTGAATCCGTTGACGGCTGCACAAGGTCGTTTGATTGGTGTGACCTATCCAGACGCTCTGTTTAGTCAAATGATGGGCACATGGAATGAGCAGGCTATTGAGCGTATGGGTGCTGATATTACGCAGATGGCTCGCTATCTGAGCGTAGAGGGAGTTGAGCCTTCGCAACCCATCTTAGGTTATACAATTGACAATATTCCAGACTCCGAGAATGGTCAGGCTGATGCGGCTCTATTTTTTCGTGCCATGCATCACCTGTTCCGGTTTGATGAGCCACTTATCGATACTGCTTTGGCCGAGGTTTATGACGTACTTGCCCCCGGTGGCGTAGTCGGTGTGGTCCAGCACCGTGCGCCGGAAGATGCTGACTCGGCGTTTGCCAGCGGTAACAATGGTTACTTGAAACAGAGTGATGTGATTGCTGCGTTCGAGAGAGCAGGCTTCACTTTTGAGGAAGCCAGCGAGATCAACGCCAATCCGAATGATCCAGCCGATGGTCTCGTCTGGCGATTGCCACCTACGCGCACTGACAATCCAGAGACGGCAGCAATAGGTGAATCTGACCGCATGACGATCAGGTTTCGCAAACCTTCCTAAAGGTTTTACTGGGCTCTAACGGAAAGCCCTGGCTGGTTGCCGGGGCTTTCGCCTATCGCACCTCCTTTCTGGTGTGGACCGATTGCGCCTTACCTTCGGTCCGCGTTCAGATAAGGGGATGCATATTATCTATTCCTGTTTGTTCTAGTATCTGCTGGAGGCTTATGGTGCGCTAATAGTGCAGGTGAGTTCGCTCAGGAAAAATAACCGTGCAGGAACCAATTACGCTCACCACTACGTTCTCGAAACACCCACAGGCGGCTACCATTTCGTTCTCTTGCGATATAGTAATCGCGGAGAATATCTAGGCCTGACCACCAGTAGGTTTCGATACGTTCAGGGCCGCTGACCAAAGTAATAGCCTGACGATGATACAGTTTACCGCCTTTTAGAGTTAGTTGAATGGGCTCATCCAGAAGCCAAAATGGACGTGGGTTATTCGCTACTCCAGCAGCTGGCATTTGTGCCTTTTTGTCTTCGTAGTTCAGCTGTTGAGTTGCATATTCCGGGCAATGTTCAGCAACCGTATTGATGCTCTTTAGTGCATCATCGCCAAGGCGTGCATGCAGTTGCTCCATGAATTGATCAAGGTTCTTGCTGTTAATTTTTGATCTGCACTCCACCTGCTCTTCTGTTAACAGGGCATCACTTTCGCTTAGAAATGCATCGAACTGTTTGACTTCGAGATTTAAACCGACAACAGGGGCAGGTACAGCAAGTTGGGCAAAATGGGTCTCTATCAGTAATAAAAGGTGGTCACGGTGTCGAGTAGCCTGTCTCAGACCTATTTCAATTTCAGTGCGGCTGCGCTTTTCATGGACCATAGACAGCAGCAGATGGCTGGTACTTAAATCTCTCTGTATCAGGAAGTCGCGAAGTTTTATCAGTATTTCATCAATGATCGGCAGCAGATGATGTAGATTCTCTACTTCATAAGGAAGGTCATAGGAAGTCGAAAACTCAGGGGGGGGTATATAGTTTCGGGTTGGCTCAGGGCTTGTGCCTGCTGCCTTGCTAAGTGAATTGACAAAATTACTCCCAAACCGTTTATGCAAGCCTTCAACTGGTAAGCGCCAGATGTCCCTTATCCTTCTGACCCCCATGTTGTGCAAACGCCGGCGCTGCTCCTTCTGCAGATCGAGTACATCGACAGATAGCTTTCCAAGGGCAGAGCGCAGGTTTTCTTTCTGATAGACTAGAGCATTATGTCCTGAACGTGCCAGCAATAAACTGCCGCTGACTGTTGGGCTGGCTGCATAGAGAAAGCTGTCTCTCAGAGATCTGATTTGCAGTGCGGGCACAATCAGGCTCTGGAGCTTGCTGTGGATATTGTCTATACCGCCAAAATATCTGAGGCTGCTGCGAATTTCGCAGACCAGTGCCTGAGAGTGGAAGCTTACGGTGGCACTGACGTTTTCCGCCAGACCCGCTAACTCATTGAGAATCTGCGTCTGTTGTGATTCGCTGCGTTCGCTTAGCTGCGGGAAATAGATTGCATACCAGAGGCTTTGCCGTCTGGATCGAGATTTCGCAGGTTCTTTATTGCTTTCGTTATTGGTACGGCGCTGCTTATCAGACCCGCAGCGGTTAGCCAGGGGCAGCTTGATTACGCCTGATTTACGTGACCCGGCGGTGGCCACGGGTTTTTGCGCCGAATTATCCGGATCCTCCATGATTCTCTCTTCAGACTCAGGCTGACAGTGTCTTCGGATAGAGACTGAACTGGGCACTTAATGG
>NZJB01000122.1 GCA_002691885.1 Gammaproteobacteria bacterium | reverse complement strand
GATTCAGGCCATTCATTAAATTCAGCCTTTCCAGCCAGACCGCACGGCAGCCCGCGCGTTGCNGGCTANTGACTCGTCGGCAGGCGGTTTGGAACCCATTCGATGGGCCCACTTTCGGCCCTTGTTGATGAATAAAGGCTTAATGCAGGCCTGACACATAGTCAGCCAGGGCTTCCAGCTCAGAATCCGTGAGGCGCTCGACAATGGTGCGCATCATGGCGCTGCTNTCGTTCGCACGNTCACCGGAACGGAACGCTTTNAGCTGCAGCAGAGTGTATTCAGGGTGCTGCCCGCCCAGAGCAGGGAATCCGGCCGGGCCGTTGCCCTGGCCTGACGGAGAATGGCAGGCAGAGCAGGCAGCAATCGACAGCTCCTTGTTGCCACCCCGATACAGCGAGGCACCCAGCTCGAGCGATCCAGGGTCTGCCCCCAGCAGGGTAGGCTGCTGCGAGGAGTACCAGGCCGCAATATCCGCGATGTCTTCATCCGACAGCCCAGCCGCCATCGCCGCCATGGTGGCATTTACCCGCGCACCTGACTTGTAGTCATTCAGCTGCTTGACGAGATAGCTGGCATTCTGGCCCGCCAGCTTNGGGTTCATCGCAATCGCGCTGTTGCCGTCGGCGCCGTGACAGGTTGCGCAGAGTGCCGATTTTGCCTGGCCGGCTGCTGCGTCGCCCTGACCGAAGGCAGAGCCAGCAAGCAAACCTGTNAAAAGTGCGGTGACAATAACAAATANGTGCTTACTCATGGGTGTTCCTGAAAACCTCAACTTAATTCTCAAATGCGGAAATNTGCCCAGCGCACTGTGGGATACGCGGCAAGCAAGGGTATGATATACCCTAGCCGAACTGCAGCGGACCGAAGGCCNCGGCCAACGGGCTCCGCTGAGCGATTTCGCTGCGTTTCTCCACATCGCCCGCGAAAACCTGATGATATTATAGCGTAATAGACGCAGCGACACTACGCACGAGGGCCTCCGGACGTGTTGATTCTTGATGAATTTTAACCAGACCCATTTCACTACCAGTGCCGACCGGCTTGCCGGCTGTCCCNAGGACAGCCTGGCCGAAATCGCCTTTTCCGGCCGCTCAAACGCCGGCAAATCATCCGCGATAAATGCCATTACCGGCCAGAAAGCGCTGGCCCGGATCAGCAANACGCCNGGACGCACCCAGCTGATCAACTTNTTTGAGGTCGAAAGTGGCCATTATCTGGTGGACTTGCCGGGTTACGGTTTCGCCAAGGTGCCGCTGGCCGTCAAGGAAAAGTGGCAGCATGAACTGGAAAAATATCTGCGCGAGCGGGTGACGCTGGCGGGTCTGGTCGTACTGTCGGACATCCGGCATCCCATGAAGGAGTTCGATCAGCAGATGGTCTCCTGGTCTGTACAGTCCGGACTGCCGGTATTACTGCTGCTAACCAAGGCGGACAAGCTGAAGCGGGGCGCAGCAAAAAACACGCTCCTCAAGGTGAAAAAGGAATTACAGGATGAAACGCTGGTTAGGGTGGAGCTGTTCTCGGCGCATAATGGCACCGGCATAGACCGGGCCCGCGATCAGCTATCACAGTGGTTTTCCGAAGAGGCGGCCACTGAAAGTGAAAGGCCTGAATCTGGTGATCAGTGAGCCTCATCCCAATTGTCACCGACTCCTACGTCGACCACCAGCGGCACGTCCAGTGCGGCGGCGGAAGCCATGCGAAATCTGACTCCCTCTCTCAATAGCGGCACGTCATCTTCTTTGACTTCAAACACTAGCTCGTCGTGAACCTGCAGAATCATGCACGCGTCAATTGGATCCTGTTCCAGCCAGTTGGCAATATCAATCATGGCCTGCTTGATGATATCAGCGGCTGTACCCTGCATTGGTGCATTGATTGCGGTTCGTTGGGCCGCCTTGCGGATCATTGCATTTCCAGCATGGATGTCAGGTAAATAAAGCCGCCGGCCGAACAGGGTTTCCACATAGCCCTTTTCATCGGCGAGTGCCTGGGTCTGTTCCATGTATCCGCGCACTCCGGGATACTTCTCAAAGTATCTGTCGACATATTTCTGCGCCTCGCCGCGGGAGACATTCAGCTGGTTGGCCAACCCGAAGGCGGACATCCCGTAGATCAAACCAAAGTTAATGGCTTTGGCCGAGCGGCGCTGGTCGGCGCTGACGTCCTCNAGACTGACGTTAAAGACGTCAGCTGCAGTGGCCCNGTGCACATCCTGATCGCTGGTGAATGCGGTGAGCAGCCCGGGATCACGCGACAGATGCGCCATGATTCGCAGTTCCACCTGCGAGTAGTCTGCAGCGAGCAGCTTGCAGCCCGCACTGGCAACGAAAGCCTGTCGCACCCGTCGGCCCTCTGCGGTGCGTATGGGGATGTTCTGCAAGTTCGGATCACTGGAAGACAGCCTGCCCGTTGCCGCCACGGCCTGCTGGAATGATGAGTGAATTCTGCCCGTCTCCGTATTTACCTCCAGCGGCAATTTGTCCGTGTAGGTGGACTTCAGCTTGTTGAGTGAGCGATGTTCCAGAATTAGACGAGGGAGCTCATAGTCCTGTGCCAGCTCCTGTAGGACCGGCTCAGCGGTAGAAGGCTGCCCAGTTTTGGTTTTCTTGAGGACAGGCAGTTCGAGCTTCTCATAAAAAATAGTCTGCAGCTGCTTTGGTGAGGAAAGATTGAACTGCTCACCCGCCATTGCAAACACCTGAGCCTGAATTCGCTCGAGCTGTCCAGCCAGCTCCGCGCTCTGCTTTTCCAGCACGCCGGCATCGAGCGCAATCCCGTTGCGCTCCACCTGCTGCAGCACTGAAATCAACGGCGCTTCGTAATAGCGGTAAAGTCCTGCCAGCTCGCCCGCCGCTTTCATCTCATGTTCCAGGCTCAGGGCCAGACGGTTGATGCAGTCAACGCGCTGACAGGCATAATCGCTGAAGTCTGGCAGGTTAATTTCCCTCGGAGCGAGCTTACTGCGCCCCTTGCCCTGCAGTGACTCGAGGTCGACCGGATCCAAATCAAGGTAAAAACGGATGATNTCGGGCAGCTTGTGTTTGACAGCCACCGAATTCAGCACGTAAGAGGCTAGCAGCACGTCGGACTTCAGCGGCTGCAGATCAATGCCCAGGTTCTGCAGCACATGCCGCTGCTTCTTGAGGTCGAAACCCGATTTTGCAATTTCGGCATTTTCCAGTGCCGGCTTAAGGGCAACGAGGACCTCATCGGCGGGCAATTGCTGCACCCCTGACGAGACATGACCGACGGGGATGTAGTACGCCTCGCCTAGCCGGTAACTCAGTCCGATGCCGAGCAAGTGGGTGCTGAGGAAATGATCGCCGTCAAACTCAACGCTCAGGGCAAAGCGCGCGTTGCGGCCCTCCCGCTCAATCTCCTGCTGCAGGGACGCCAGCAGGTTGTCGAGTGATTCTCTGTCAGTGATGCATTGGTAGTAGATCTCCGCAGACATCACGGCGGGAGCTTCGGGTGCAGNCTGANCCGCTGTACCCCCTTTCTCTGAATCANTNCCTGCCTTGNGCTCTATCTGGTTCGCTGCCCGGTCTCCGGCCTCACCCCGGCCAGAGCCGGTGACGCCTTTCTCCTGAAGCTCACTGATCCAGGTTTTGAACTCCATTACCGANAACAGATCATAAAGCGCCGCCTCGTCCGCTTCGCCGTGCACCAGCTGGGGAATCTTTACCTCAAGTTCCACATCCAGCTTGATTGTCGCCAGCTCGTGAGACAGCCGCAACTGATCGAGATTCCCGCGCAAGCGCTCTCCAATCTTNCCACCCACTGATTCTGCNTTCTCGATGATGCCTTNCATGGAGCCATATTCCAGCAGCCACTTGACCGCCGTCTTCGGGCCGACNCCGGGGACTCCCGGAATGTTGTCAGCCTTGTCTCCCATCAGCGCCAGGTAGTCCACAATCAGGGCGGGGCCTATACCGAACTTTTTTTCGACGCCCGAGATATCCAGTACTTCATTGGTCATGGTGTTCATCAAGGTGATGTGTTCATTTACCAGCTGTGCCAGGTCCTTGTCGCCGGTTGAAATGAGTGTCTTCTGACCCAGCTCGGTGGCCTGGTGAGCCAGCGTCCCGATGACGTCATCTGCCTCAACGCCTNGGATGATCAGCAGCGGCAGGCCCATGGCNCGGATGATGTCATGAATCGGCTCTATCTGACTGCGCAGCTCATCTGGCATGGGTGGGCGGTGAGCCTTATATTCACCGTAGATCTCATTGCGAAACGTCTTTCCCTTAGCGTCGAAGACAATGGCAATATTGGCATCAGAGTGCGATTTGATCAGGGAGCGAATCATGTTGATGACACCTTTGACCGCGCCGGTGGCCTGACCGCGGCTATTAACCAACGGCGGCAGGGCATGNAAAGCCNGGAAAAGATAGGACGATCCGTCTACCAGAATCAGTTCTTTCGCATTCGTCATCGATCAGTCCTTCTTTTATCGTTTAACACAGATCGAGAAACCATGAATCAGCGGCTCTAGCAGCTGGCGCTATTCGTTTATCAGCAGAGTATACGCCTGCACCAAAGACTCACGCCGAACTGGTGGCCTGATCAGCGCCACAAGCTCCGCCTCCGGGTTCACCAGTGAGACGTGGATATTGTGATTNATCATGTAGCCATCACCTATNACACCGCGTTCGGGNACATGTGACTCATGGCCCGCTTTCTCTNNATCCATGTCTGTCTGATCAACCTTACTGAAAGCNACAAAAAGCTGGCTGGCCAAGGTGCCAATGCCCGCTTCTGATCCGGACAGGCCAATGAAATCCGGGCTGAACTGCTCAACATATCGCTTGACAGCCTGCCTGCTGTCTCGCTCCGGATCAACCGAAACGAATACCACCTGCGGGTCGGGCAAATCCGGCATCTCTGTGATTGTCCGGTAGGCATGTGCTAACTCCGACATGGTAACCGGGCAGACATCCGGGCAGGAGGTGAAACCAAAAAAGACCAGTGACCACTGCCCTGCAAAATTATCAATCAGAAACGGGTCACCATTCTGATCACTCAGCTGAAAGGGGGTCAGACGATANGGGTCCGGATATTCGACCGCGCCGAGCGCATTGAGCGAATTAATATTCTCNACCTCATCGCGCGCCTGAAACAGGGTAATCAACCAGTAGACCAACAGCAGGTCGAACACGACAAAAGCGGCAAAAGAGAATTTTGAATTGCGGGACAATTGCACGGAGTCTTCCTCCGGTCAAAACAGATAGTGGTCGACTACCAGAGCAATAAAGAGCAGCGCGAGATAAACAATCGAATACCTGAAGGTGTCCATTGCCGTGCTAGGCTCCGGCCTGCGCATCAGTTTAACAGACCAGTAGAGGAAGCCCGCGCCGAGCGCAACNGCCGCTGCAAGATAGAACAGGCTGCTGTTNCCGATNAGGGATGGNAGCACACTGATNAGAACCAAAATGACGGTNTATACCAGAATATGAATCTTGGTCACCCGCTCNCCGTGCGTGACGGGTAGCATGGGAATCCCNGANTTGGCGTATTCNTCCTTGCGATGGATGGCCAGTGACCAAAAGTGAGGTGGCGTCCAGGCAAAGATAATTAGCACTAACACGACGGCATCTGCTTCGATCGTGCCGGTAACTGCCGACCAGCCCAGCAAAGGTGGCATCGCGCCGGCGAGCCCGCCGATGACAATATTCTGCGGCGTGGCATGCTTCAGATACCCGGTATAGATAAAGGCGTAGCCGACGAATGAGGCAAGCGTCAGCCAGGCCGACAGCGAATTCACCCAGATCATCATGATCGCCATCCCGGCTAGACCGATCACGGCGGCAAAAATACCGGCCTGCAAAGGGTCGACGCGGCCCTGAGGGATTGGTCGGTTATGGGTGCGCTTCATCACCACATCGATTTTGCGGTCGATCAGGTGATTGACCACTGCGCCCGAACCGGCGACCAGCGCGATCCCTAAATTGCCGAGGATCAGGATGTCCACCGGTACCATGCCGGGGGCCGCCAGCAACATGCCAACCAGAGACGTCAGAATCATGAGCATCACCACGCGTGGCTTGCACATCTCATAGTAGTCTCGCCAACTGGCGGTTGATTGCGTGATAATATTGTTCATTGCGTACTGCGTGGCTCGGCAAAGAATAAACGGCTTTGATATCTGCTTGCGCCGAATTTTAGACCGTATGGGTCGCAGTTTTACCTTCATTCACGGCCAGAGGCACGCGAATTGGGTGTCAGCGAAAACAGGGTGTGGATTTTACAGATTTCTTGGTTGATTGTTAGTGCTATTAGCAAAACCGATTTGAAGCTGACAGCTTCCTGTCAAAAACGCTTGCGTAAAGCCTTGTTTTAATGGGTTTTAGGACACTAGGGCCTTGCTCGAAAAGGCATTTCTATATAGCATCATTATTACTTGAGGTGTGCCATAAAGCTAGGATTTATCGGGGGTTTTACGCCCGTATGAAACGGAGTCTGGCTGCGGATATACCCCACCCAGGTAAATAACAATAATTAGGGCGGTCAATCAGAATAGACACACAATTTGAGTTTGCCAACAGCTTACCCTGTGGCGCTCAGAAAAGTCATTCAGGTGACACTAAAATTTAAGCAAAGTCTGCCCGGCAGAGCGCCACGCTGATCGATGCATCAGTATTGTGACGTGGGGCTAAGATTACATCACTTACATTTGTAGAAGGAATTCGGTTTTATGACTTTAGCGGTCGTTATTTTTCTTCTGGTCGTCGGATCAATCATNTTTCACTTCGCCAGTCCCTGGTGGTTTACTGACATCGCCACTGATTGGGGGTCCATCGACTTCACCATCAACGTCACTTTCTGGGTCACCGGCTTCGTATTCGTCGCATGTAATGTGTTCTTGGCCTACTGCATCTGGAAGTTCAGGCAGAAAGAAGGACACAAGGCGGTCTACGAACCTGAAAATGCCGGCTTAGAAGCCAAACTATCCATTTTCACCACGGTCGGAGTCGTGGCAATGCTTGCCCCNGGNCTNTTCGTCTGGGCCAANTTTGTGACTCCNCCTGAAAACGNGATGGAGTATGAGGTGCTCGGCCAGCANTGGCAGTGGCAGTTTCGCTACCCCGGCTCTGACGGCATNCTAGGAACCGCGGATACCGGTTTCGTGAGCNAAACCAACCCCTTCGGCATCAACCCNGAAGACCCCAACGGTATGGANGANGTCGTCGTNAATGACCCAAACATGCATCTGGCAGTCAATCAGCCCGTNAAAGCGTTGCTNCGCTCCAACGACGTGNTGCACANCTACACCGTNCCCCAGTTNCGGGTGAAGATGGACATGGTCCCAGGACTGGTATCCTACCTTTGGTTTGATCCCGTTCAAGAAGGAACTTACGACATTATGTGTCAAGAACTTTGCGGAATCGGCCACTTCGTAATGCGCGGTTCTGTCACAGTTGAACCCCAAGCGGACTACGACGCGTGGATCGCTGCTCAACCTACCTTTGCTGAATCGCAAGCACTGACTGCTCCTGACGTGGCCACCGGTCAAGCTCAGTATGCAGCGTGTGCGGCGTGCCACGGCCAGAGTGGCGAAGGCAATCCGATGCTAAACGCGCCAAAGATCGCCGGCCAGCAGGCCTGGTATATCGAACGCCAGCTCAACCACTTCAAGCGGGGCGCACGGGGTGGAGAAGGCGACACCAACGGGGCACAAATGACCGCGTTCGCGAGCATGCTGACCACAGACGAGGCGGTACGAAACATTGCTGCTTACATCGCAACTTTCCCAGACACGCCCGCACAAACCACCATCGCAGGTGACGTCACAAACGGCCATGACATTTACGACCGCAACTGCGCCGCATGCCACTTGGACAACGGGGCTGGCACCTGGTACACAGATGCACCGAAGCTTGCCGGCATGAGCGATTGGTATTTTGTCACCCAAATCAGCAATTTCAGAGCTGGAATCCGTGGCAACCACCCAGATGACGCCTATGGAGAGCAGATGGTTCAAATGGCGACAGCGATGGGAGATTTGGAAGAGATAAACGATGTGGCCGCGTATATTAATACACTGCGCTAGCCAACAAGATGGTTATAAGAGAATTTTTAGGTTTATTGCCCTAGGGCATCAATTTGTAGATTAGGAGTAAACAATGGCCTATGTACCATTAGCCGACCAAGACCAAGATATGGAGATGCATCATCCCCACAGCTGGGTCGAGAAATACGTTTGGAGCCAAGACCATAAGGTCATTGCCATTCAGTATGGCGGTCTCGCAGTTCTGACGGGCATAGTCGGGCTGGTTCTGTCCTTGCTGTTTCGAATGCAGTTGGGTTTCCCTGAGTCCGTTAACTTTGTGGACCCCAATTTTTATTACCAGGCGGTGACCATGCACGGCATGATCATGGTGGTGTATTTTCTCACCGCACTGTTCCTGGGAGGGTTCGGAAATTATATGGTGCCATTGATGTTGGGGGCACGGGACATGGTTTTCCCCTTCCTCAACATGATGTCGGTTTGGACTTTCTTGATATCTGTTATTATTTTGATGGCGAGTTTTTTCGTGGACGGTGGACCGACCGGCGCAGGTTGGACGCTGTATCCGCCACAGACTACGATGGCCGGAACCCCAGGGCACGATGCCGGAATAATCCTGATGTTGGTTTCTCTTGCGGTGTTCGTCGTGGCATTCACGATGGGTGGCCTGAACTACGTAGTCACAATATTGCAATACCGCTGCAGGGGCATGACCTTAATGAGAATGCCGCTAACNATCTGGGGCATCTTTGTTGCTACGGTTCTTGGTTTATTCGCTTTCCCGGCACTANTAGTTGCCTGCATCATGATGATGTTCGATACAGTCCTAGGTACCAGCTTCTTCATGCCAGCAGTTCTTGANTCGGGCACTCCCCTTGACTACGAAGGTGGCAGCCCGATCCTATTCCAGCATTTGTTTTGGTTCTTTGGGCATCCAGAGGTTTATATCGTTGCGCTGCCCGCTTTCGGTCTGGTTTCGGACGTTCTTAGCGTACACGCACGCAAGAATATTTTTGGGTATCGGATGATGGTTTGGGCAATCATTGCAATCGGTGGCCTGAGCTTCATAGTGTGGGCACACCACATGTATGTGAGCGGCATGAACCCTTACTTCGGCTTTTTCTTTGCAACTACGACTCTGATCATTGCGGTCCCAACTGCTCTGAAGGTATACAACTGGTTGCTCACTCTCTGGGAAGGCAACATTCGCCTGAATGCGCCGATGTACTTTGCCATCGGATTTATCTTCACATTCATTCATGGCGGTCTAACCGGCTTGTTTCTCGGTAACGTAGTCATTGACCTGCCGCTGTCGGATACGTATTTCGTCGTGGCTCATTTCCATTTGGTCATGGGTGTGTCCCCAATTCTTGTCCTCTTTGCAGCGATCTATCACTGGTACCCGAAGCTCAGTGGTCGCATGTACAACGAGACCATGGCGAAGGTTCATTTCTGGTTTACCTTCCTTGGTGCATACGCAATCTATCTCCCAATGCATTACCTCGGCTTCTTAGGAGTCCCGAGACGATACTATGCCTTGGGAAATACCGACTTCATCCCACTGTCTGCACAAGATCTGAATTCCTCAATCACTATCGCTGCGCTGGTTGTGGGGGCTTCTCAAATACTGTTCTTTATCAACATCATCGGCAGCCTGAAGTGGGGTAAGAAAGCGGATCCCAACCCATGGGGTGCTGCCTCTTTGGAATGGCAAACGCCTGATACACCGCCAGTGCACGGCAACTGGGGTGATAGCCTTCCTACTGTGTACCGATGGGCCTATGACTACAGCGTCCCGGGAGCCTCAGAAGACTTTATCCCGCAGAACATGCCAGAAGGCGAAGTGGCAACCTCGCAAGATGCGAAGTCACTTCATGGCACCGACGAGTAACGGAGAAGCGACATGGGTCTAGTAAAGACAGTCACGGAAAAGCCGTGGGAACGTAAGGGCGTCATCGGCGGCATGGTTCCGGAGGGGACCTTTGCCACCGAGGCCGAGCGTGTAGCCCTGACGTTTTTTCTTGTTATTGCAACAGTCGTTTTCTCTCTCTTCATGGTGAGCTACTACTTGCGCATGGAGTTACCTGACTGGGAGCCGCTTTCGGAGCCAGCGCAATTGTGGTTCAACACAGGTTTGCTGATAGCCAGCAGCGTTTTGTTTCAATGGTCAAGAAACATCGTAGTGGGCGGTCACACCAGAAACTTATACACATCATTTTTCGGTGCGGGTGTTCTGACTATCCTTTTCATTGTGGCTCAAATGGTCACTTGGAATCATTTACAGGCAGGCGGATTCTACCTGACCTCAAACCCGGCTATTGCCTTTTACTACCTGTTGACGGGTCTTCATGCCTTGCATTTAATCGGCGGGCTATGGGTTTGGAGTAAGTGCGCAATACGCTTGATCTCGGGCGGGGAGCCCAAAGAGGTTCGGCTGAGCATTCAGCTTTGTACCATTTATTGGCACTTCCTACTGCTGGTCTGGGTTGTGCTGTTCGCCATTTTAGCGAACACCTAATAACTAAACCAACAAAGCCAAATCGCACTTATGGGAAATTGGGATGAGTGAAGCAACTACACAAGCTGTCAGCCAAGAAGGGATGACCGGAATGGTCGATGACTGGGGCGCCGACAGACAGGCGTATCATGTGCCCTGGGGAAAAGCCATGATGTGGATATTCCTAGTGTCTGACACCTTCATTTTTTCCTGCTTTTTGATTGGATACCTGAATGTGCGGGTCACGACGACTGACCCGTGGCCACCACAGAGCGAAATTTTCGCCCTGTCTTTTGGGGGCGACCCGATCCCGCTGATTCTTATCGCTATTATGACGTTTGTGTTGATTACGAGTTCCGGCACCATGGCGCTCGCAGTCAATTTTGGTTATCAAAAAGAAAAAGCAAAGACGTTCTTGTTGATCTGCATAACCGCCGCTTTCGGTGCGACGTTCGTTGGCATGCAGATGTTCGAATGGTCAAAGCTGATCGCTGAAGGGGTTCGACCTTGGGGTAACCCATTCGGTGCGCCCCAATTCGGCTCCGTGTTTTTCATGGTAACCGGCTTTCATGGTCTGCACGTCACCGGGGGCGTAATCTACCTGCTCTGGGTGGCGCTTCGTGTGAAACGGGGGTACTACGATGATAAGGGATACGAAATCGTTGAGATTGCCGGACTATACTGGCACTTTGTTGATCTCGTTTGGGTATTTATCTTCGCATTTTTCTACTTACTTTAAGAGAGGACAATAATGGCTTCGGCTGAAGGACAACAACACCCTCTGGGCATTTACTATAAGATCTGGATCTTACTCTTCGTTCTCAGCGCGTTTTCATATGCAGTCGATTACTTCGAAGTTCAGGGCGCAATGCGCTGGACTCTGGTGATTGCCTTCATGTTGCTGAAAGCGGGTTTCATTATTTCAGTCTTCATGCACGTTGTATGGGAGCGACTCGCGCTGGTGTTCACGATACTTGGCCCACCTGTGGTGCTTCTTTTATTTATCGGGCTGATGGCCTTTGAAGGCGCCTACACCGAGGAAACCCGATTTAACTATCGCGGGCACGATCGGAACGCAGTCGCTTTGGGGCCAAGCGATATTCACCATGAGGAACATTCGGAAGATACAGCTCACTAGACACAAGCGCTTCCCGTTCAAGAACGAAAAGAGAGGGGTTATCTGGTGATAGCCCCTTTTTTTATCTAGGACTTTCCTTCGCTCTCAAAATCGTTCTGAACACATTAGTTCGCCGCAATTATCGTCGCCGACAGCCCGAGCAAAAGCAGGCAAGACCTGAATCGCTTGGAAGGCTAAAGTGATTTACGGATCTGATCAATGACGCGCTTTGTCTCAGGTCGCTTGCCTCGCCACAGCGCAAAAGACTCCGCCGCCTGCTCGACCAGCATACCCAGCCCGTCCAGGGCCGTTGCTGCACCGGCCGCTGTTGCCCAGCGCACGAACTGGGTTTTATCAGGACCATACATCATGTCGTAGGCGATGAAGTTTGCAGCAAAAAGCGCGGCATCTAGCTGCAAGTCCTCGTTTTTCAGGCTCATGCTAGTCGCATTAATCACCAAGTCATAGCAAGGGCCGCCCGATTCATTCATTGCTCTGACGTACATCACACCTTCGGCGGAAAAGTCGTCCCTCAACCCCTCGGCTCGCGACCGGGTGCGGTTCATAATGGTGATGCTCGCGGGTGCGCAATGAATCAGTTCGGTCAACACGCCTCTCGCCGCGCCGCCGGCACCGATCATCAGAACATGCTGACCGTCCAAAG
>NZJB01000121.1 GCA_002691885.1 Gammaproteobacteria bacterium | reverse complement strand
CTGTACGACTTGGACCGGGGAACGGCCCAAAGCTGGATTTTTACTCTGACGAGAAATCGATGCTTTGACATTTTGCGTAAGATAAAGCGTCAACCCGCGACCGTGAGTGCAGATGACATCTGGCCACAAGAGTCTGATATAGACTCCCAGTTGGTTCATGAGGAAGAGGGCACCATGTCAGTCGAAGTCAGCAAGATTCAAAGTTTTTACGGTCAACTACCCGCCGCTCAGCGCGCCGTTGTTGAACAAATCTATATTCACGATCGTACTCACGAAGAGGCTGCCGCAGTGCTAGAGATTCCGCTCGGAACGCTCAAGTCACGGCTTCGACTTGGCGTGGGAAAATTAAGGCAAATGGTTGGTACTGAAGTATGAATATCGACGCGAAATATCACCCGACACCTGAACAGCTCGAGGGCTTTGCCCAAGGTACTCTCTCAGCCGGCATGAATGTGGTCATCTCCGCTCATGTTGAGCTTTGTGCTATATGTCGCAAATCAATCAGTGAGCTGGAAGAGGCCGCCTCCGAAGAGTGGCTCAGAAGCATGCCGGATCGTAAGACAAGCAGCATTAATTTTTCCGCAATGATCGACAGTATAGTCGATCATCCACAAATGAAGGGTGACCGCACCAGGGCAGACAGCGTGTCCGAAATTCACATGTTGGATCACAGCGTGACGCTGCCTCGCGCGCTCGCGAAGGTTGCCTCGGACGGGCTTGTCTGGAGGCAGCTCGCCGGCGGCATCAATCAGGCAACTGTGACACTAGATGGCCAGACTCAGTGCGAATTCTTGTACATGAAGCCCGGCAGTCAGGTGCCCGTGCATAAGCATCAGGGCAACGAGGTAACGCTGGTGCTGGATGGTAGTTTCGAGGACGAGCTAGGACACTACAAGCCCGGTGACTTCGTCGTACGAACTGCCAAAGATTTGCATCAGCCTGCCAGTGAGGAGGGATGCCTATGCTTTGCCGTGATGGACAGCCCGCTGACTTTCACCAAGGGACTGGCCCGCTTACTCAACCCGTTTATTCGCTATCGCTTTCGGCGAGCGACTTCGGCAGCTGCGCACTAGTTCCTGATTAGTTCGGTCACCTCCAGCCCTTTCGCTCTTGAAGGTGGCCTCACTACTCGAGCTATCCCACCAACTCATCGGTGCTAGTCTTTTTCATGGCGTCGATATTCATCGCAATCGTAATCCGTTCTCCCTCTCCAG
The DNA here is from genome assembly GCA_002691885.1 of Gammaproteobacteria bacterium. Classification (GTDB taxonomy): domain Bacteria; phylum Pseudomonadota; class Gammaproteobacteria; order Pseudomonadales; family Pseudohongiellaceae; genus UBA9145. The sequence goes on along the minus strand of NZJB01000121.1, from coordinate 7,762 downwards.
TGTATGGTCGAACTCCGTGCCGCAGCCATGCCGGAAACAAGATGAGATTCCCACGCTGGAGCTCAATTTCTGTCTGGTACTGCTGAGGCTGGCCGTCGACCCCCCGCATTCGTAAGGCAGTGTCACGCATCGCAGCCATGGGGAACCTCGGATCTTCCAGGTAAAAGTTTCCTCCCGCGTCGCGGGAATCCTGCTCATTCTTGTGGCCCATATCAATGTAGAGCACGGCAGCCCANAGGTTGCCTGGATGACTATGTAGAAGATTTAGCCCACCCGCAGGAGTCACGTTTGCCCACATGCGCACAATCCACTCGCGATCTTCGGCCGAGGACTCTTTAAAGTAACTCATCCGCTTGGCAATTTTGACTGCGGCCTCAGCAAGCCTCTGTGCCGCAGGGCCACCCCATTCGAGCATGTCACTTTCGGAGTGCCAGCCTCCCAGGTTAGATCGACTAAGCCCCTTTGATACGGTCTTGCGTTTCCTAATTACATCTTCCAGTTCTTTCATCACTTCATCGGCATCTTTCAGTCTTCCATAGGCAATCGGGGTCTCAAAGAGGCCTATAGGTTGAGCTTCGATGCGNAGAGCGTGACTTTGTGTTGAAGTNTTGGATTGCATTGGTGTNTTGAAACTTCATCCAAAAATTGTCATGGAGCGCAGAGTTTAAGACCTAGCGTTAATTATTGGAAATAATGANAAGCTCGCGTNCATTGTGCTTGTCATAAAAGTGAAATGATTTGGTCTCAGAAATGAAATACAAGCGGAATATTATTGCGCAGGTTTTAAAAATCACGTTGTTTCGGACAGGAGAACACATGAAAGTAAATAACATAAAGCTGAGTGCGATCGCCAGTGGCGTTGCTCTGGGTATAGCCTCTGCAGCTTCGCAGGCTGCGCAGCCTCCCGCTTACTCACTTACCGGACCCAAAACAGGTGCAGAGATTTTAATTGGCGGCACGCTCAACAATAAGGCTTCTTACCAGGCTGTAATGCCAGCGGCCGATTCCTTCGATATCGTTGCAACGGTCAAGCCAGAAGCGGCTGATGTGGGCAAGGCTGGCTCCATAGTCGTTGCTCTTGAAGTNGAGGGTGTGGGGACTTTTAATTTACTGTCCGGTGGGATCTGGGTGCCGCTTGACCTGAATAACGTCCAAGCTTACAAGACAAAGACCCTGACAGCGTCTGAAGACATCACAATTATTGACAACTTTATCGGGACCGATACGAACCTCACAGGTGCATCGCTCAAGGCTTATGTTGGATACTATACCGGTGGAGACGTCTCGAACATCACATACAACACTACCGCGGCTTCAGTCGCGATTGGTACAACCCCAAGTGGATGCCCGACGGGGACGACTGCGAATTCCGCGACNTATAATGGCTTACCGGTTTGCAACCTCCCAGTCGGTGACCCCATAACCACAGACATGCATCTGACCGCTAACAATGCCTACTTCTTCTCGGGCACCGTATTTGTTGGTAACAATACCGTAAACACTCCGTTCGCGGACAAGGTGAGTCTCACGATTGATCCCGGTGTGAGCATTATCTCCGAGGGAGGTCAGTCAGCTCTCGTGGTTAGCCGCGGTGGTAAGATTTTTGCCAATGGATCTCCAGACAAGCCGATCATTATGACGTCTAGCCAGGACGACGGTTCGCTCGACGTATTAAACGCAAGGGGTCTGTGGGGTGGTGTAGCGATTAACGGGTCGGCTACTCAGAATACCGCCAGCGGACTTGCGCAGGGCGAGGGTTCTACGGGTGAATATGGTGGCGGTACAAGCCCGAACGACGCAGATAACAGTGGTTCGATGACATACGTTCAGATTCGTTACGCGGGCTATCCAATCACTGCAGATGACGAATTGAANACGATTTCATTGCACGCNGTCGGTAGCGGGACGACTCTCGATTATATCCACAGCCANAATGGGGCCGATGACGGCATCGAGTTTTACGGCGGGACAGTCAATGCGAAGCACATTCTGATTACTGGCCAAGACGACGACGCCCTTGACTGGACCAACGGCTGGACTGGCAACCTNCAGCACGTAGTGATCAAGCACACCACCTCTGGAGATAACTGTATCGAGGCTGACAACCTTGGGGCAAACCCAATTGCCACTCCGCGCTCCAATCCCACAATCTCGAACCTAACTTGCATTACCAGCTCCACCCAAAAGAGCAGCGGCCATGCATTCGAGCTCAAGGCCGGTACAGCGATGCAGATGTATAACTCAGTCGTTGGAGGTGTGATTGAATCCACTGAAGGGTGCATCTTGATTGCGGGTGATGAAACTTTCTCCCAATCGGGATCTTCAGCTGCGACTCTCAATGGGACTTTNAAAATGGAGNGNTCTTACATTACGACCGCCTGTGCGGCGGCGCTNNCGGGNAGCGGNACCTTTACGACCGCGGACTGGTTTGCAGCCCAAACAGGCACAACTTCCGGCTCTGTTGACCTGGGTGGCCCTAACGGATGGACAAATGGTTCCGTAATAAATGCGAAGACTGTTACTTCGGGTCTCGGGACGTTCTTTGATACCGTAGACTACATTGGTGGTGTAAAGGATGANACTTCCGATTGGACAAAGGGGTGGTCTTACGATTACGACTAGACCGACCAAGCAATTGGTATGCGCGGGGGAGCGTTTAGCGCTCCCCTGTTTTTTAAAATAAAGCGCGTGTCAATTGGATTCATATTGATTGACCTGTGTCACTGTTTTGTCACATAAAAGACATAAGATCGCCTTTGATATCCCCTTCCGAAGGCTCCACCCATGATAAACCTCAAACGATGCGCACTCCTTGCCATCTCCGTCCCCATATTTACCGCGCAAGCCCAACCTGCAGACGAAAACGACTCACAACAAATTGAGGAAATATCTGTTATTGGCCAGTTCGTGCCAGATGAGAAGCGCTCGACGGATGCCGTCGCTAACGTGGTTAACTCTGAGGAGTTTATTCGCACTGGTGACGCCAATATTGCTGAGAGCCTCAAGAGGGTAGCGGGTCTTTCCACAGTGGGGGGTAAATATGTTTACGTCCGCGGTCTGGGTGAGAGATATTCGACGACGCTGTTGAATGGAGCGCTTTTGCCGAGCCCAGAGCCCATTAATCGGGTCGTTCCACTCGATCTTTTTCCCACGGCGGTGCTAGACAGCGTGCTTGTCCAAAAAACCTATTCGGCACGGTTCCCCAGTGAGTTCGGTGGTGGCGTTCTGCAAATGCGCACTAAGAAATCTACAGATGAGTTCTTTTTCAATGTGACAGGCTCGACTGGTATGGTTCAGAACGTCGCATTCAAAGATGGTTTGCATATGAGTGGTGGAGATACCGATTGGCTCGGCATGGATGATGGGTGGCGTGATAAGTCTGCAGCCTTGCAGGATGCGACAGCCAATAGCCAAGAACTCCGAAAATACAGCCCGTTCTCTGGAGTCGGCATTCCCCAAGAGCAACTAGACGAGGTAGGTCGAAGTTTTAAAAATCAATATACCCCCGAACTAAAGGAACTACCTCCCAACGCTTCACTGACGCTCTCCACGGGAAATTTTCACGAGATCGGGGACTCCGGTGCGAAAATAAACTACTTGGCTGCGGTTAATTACTCAAACAGCTGGGACACCGACGTCATTGAGCGAAACACCTGGGTTCCAGGCACCGATGGAATGATGCAATTCGACGGTCTGACGTGGACAGGAACGGAGCACAGCATAGATACAAGCGGCATCTTTACCACGGGTATAGACTTTAACTTCAACCACAACGTCCGTCTCACGTCCGTGGTCCTCAGGAAAACAGACAATTTAGTTGGGCGCGCCACAGGGTTCGTGGAGGATTCATTGGACGTTGAATTGAATGAGTCCAGATGGATCGAACGTGAACTATTTTCTAACCAAATACAGGGAGATCACTACTTCCCAGAGTTAAACGAACTTACCGTAAATTGGCGGATAAGTAAGATTAATGCGGAGCGGGATGCTCCCGACGAGCGCATATACCGGCGCGATAATGGCGAATTCTCTTCCAGGGTCGATGGTAACCTTAGGAATTGGAGCACACTCGACGACGAAGTTCGGGACGTCGGCCTTGATCTGAGCATGACGTTTTACGGTGGTCCTGGNGGCTCTACTATTACCACCAGAGCGGGATACATGCATGTTGAGAAGGAGAGAGAATCTGNNATTCGCAGATTTGGTTTCGCATTCGCGGGCGCAGCGGCAAATGACATTGAACTACTTGTTAGGCCGCTGGAAGAAATACTCGTGCCAGCCAACATTGTGTCTAACGGCTTTACGATTCGCGAAATAACCCGTCCAACTGATAACTATCAGGCTCAGAATACACTTGACGCAGTGTATGGCGAAGTAGAATTTAATTTCGATGATAGATTGCGGTTTACACTTGGTGGCAGGCAGGAAAAATTTGAACAGCTCGTCGATACGTTTGATTTATTCCGACCAGGTATTGGCTCTAGGGCTTCTCAGGAAACTGATAAACTCCTGCCGTCCGCCAGCCTGACTTACATCGCGGGCGACCACCAGTTCCGGCTGGGTTACAGTCAGACTGTTTCGAGGCCGGATTTTCGCGAGTTGTCGCCTGCGGCGTTCACTAATCCAATAAATGGCCGGGATATCATTGGCAATCCGAATCTTAAAATTACCGAGCTAGAGAATTTCGATCTTCGGTGGGAATGGTACTTTGGGTTCAGTGACTATGTGTCGGCAGGGCTATTTTACAAAGAGTTCACGAATCCGATTGAGGCCTCAATCGTAGGCAGTACCCAGAGAGCGGGGACTTATATTAACGCTCAAGGCGCCGATAATGCGGGTGCAGAGTTTGAAGTCTACAAGCGACTAGATTTTCTCGGAGATGGATTCCTTAATGGAATCGGTGAAGACCTCTANATTCAGGCTAATGCGTCTGTGATCGATTCAGAAGTCAGCATAGCCGAGAAAGACCTTGGGGTATTAACGTCTTCTTCCAGGCCCTTGCAGGGACAGTCTGACTATCTTTTTAATTTCCAATTTGGTTATGAGCCCATATCGGGCACAACCGCTACTCTGCTTTATCACTACTATGGTGAGAGAATCTACGAGGTCGGAATAGAGACCGCGCCTGATTTAGTNGAGCAGCCATTTGGCGAGCTNAACTTCGTATTTATTCGGGATTTGTCCGATGANCTGGNAGTGACCCTGAAAGCGAGAAATTTAACGGATCAACGTAATGAGATCACACAAGCCGGATATGTGAATTTTGGCTATAACAGGGGTCGCGAGTTCAGTTTCCAACTGGATTACTCATTCTAGTCCAGTCAAAAGGCATATAGCATGGATACTGTGGTCAGTAATAGGGAGTTAGACCTCTGTGGTTAGTGACCCGACTTTGTCGCTGTACTCTGTCACATTCTAAACAGTGTGAATTGTGACATCGAACCTCCAACGGGCTGCGTCTGGCCGTAGGAGATTACGTTAAAGCTGGAGCAATTATTATGAGCGAGGCCAACATTCTTATAGTAGATGATGAGGCTGCCATTCGAGATATGGTCGGTATAACACTTGACCTAGCTGGATTTAGTTCAATAAGTGCATCCGACGCCCGCGAAGCCCACATCTGCGTTATTGATAACAATCCAGATCTCGTTCTGNTGGACTGGATGTTGCCCGGTGGAAGTGGTATNGAGCTTGCACGCAGGCTGCGACGAGATGAAATTACTTCCAGTCTCCCCATAATTATGCTTACTGCCAAAGCCACTGAGGACAATAAAGTTCAGGGCTTGAGTGAAGGCGTTGATGATTACATCANCAAGCCTTTTTCACCTCGTGAGTTGGTGGCGCGNNTAANAACGGTTCTGCGTCGGGCTAACGGCCGGCAAAAAGATAAAGCACTGCAGGTCTTTGACCTGCTGCTTGACCCTACCAGCCATCGCATCTCGATTGAGGATAAACCGCTTGAAATGGGGCCTACCGAATTTCGACTTCTGAAGTTTTTTTTGTTGAATCAGGAAAAGGTGTTCAGTCGGGATCATATTCAGGATGCTGTCTGGGGCGTCAACGTATACCTTGAAGAGCGCACGATAGACGTGCACATTCGCCGTTTGCGCAAGGCCTTATCCTCAATCGAAAACACCGCTATTGATTATGCCAAGCTCGTTCAAACGGTTCGAGGAGCAGGCTACCGATTTTCTGTTCGTCCCCACTGACCGACAGAGTTTCTACCGGCGCGGCGAGATCTTGAAAAGTTCTCTAGCTGTCTCGGCATCGGCAACGATGTTGCCTGAGGCTTTGATCGCTTGCGCGGTGNTCTCGACCAATTCGGTGTTTGAGGCTGCTTGTCTGCCATCCGCAACCTCTAGGTTGTTCTCAAAACCCACGCGGCAGTGTCCGCCAAGTACTACTGCTCTTTTCATGCACTGACCTTCTTCAGAACCGAAAGCGCACACTGACCAGAGCCAGTTCGGGTCNACATGCGGGATCAGCTTCTCCAGTTCGGCAGGGTCAGACTGCTGAGTTTCATGGTATCTCCCAATTACCAGCAGCACATGCACCAGCTCATCGGGGATCAGCCCTCTGGTGCAGAATGACTTAAACTTCTCTATGTCGTCCTGGTCATAAAGAATCCACTGTGGTGCTATGCTTTCCTGATACAGCCACTGGAAAAATTTTGCTGCAGCTGACTCAAAGGTGCGGTCGGGAATCAGCTCCCGTGTTGCCAAGGAGACCGCTTCGGGTTGGGTTCGCTTCACGCTCTCGATTTGTTCTTCTGGTTGAAACTTTCCGACCGCTTCGGTCGTTATCTGGATGATAAGTTCCGCGCCTGCCTGTCGCCTGATTTCTGCCATAGCCGCGCGATACAGTTCAGGGTCAAGGCTGTGCTGCAGCGCCTTGTCTCGCACGTGGAGATGGAGCATTGCGGCCCCTGCATCCAATGATGAGGCTGCCGTGGCGCCCAGTTCGAGGGGTGAGATGGGAAGCGCAGGGTGATCCTGCTTGAGTTTTCGGGCGCCGTTGGGCGCTACGGTAATCAGAACGGGACGAGTCATGACTGTGCCTGTTTTTACAGTAGAATCAACCAAGTCGCGAGAGCTCTTGTGTCAACACATTATGGTGGGAGCAAGACGTCCGGCTTGCAAGACTTGTTTTGCAGCGGAGATCTCTTAAGCGCTTCGACTCAGTGTCCAGGTAGTGCGCTCGGATCTGAGCCGGTAAAGCCGCTCTTAATTACACGCTCTCTCGCCCGATCATCATCTTTGTACAGACCGAGTTTGCTGAAGGCTCGACGCTACAGGCTGGTGCGATTCGCTAAATGGAAACAGTTGAGTCAACCTAGGGTTGCGAATTTCGGGCAAATTATGTAGCCCTTCAGATTATGCCTGCCTAAGTCAATGACAGCTCCCGCGACCCTGCTTGAGTCGGGGGCTGCGGTGTGACAACCTTAAACTGCGAGGGAATGGGATCAGATGGCTGTTAGCCCCCTCCTAAACTGCCTAACGCTGAGTGGAGTCTGACAACTATGTCACATGATCACGACCATGATCATACCGATCCGCCTTCAGATTTCGAGCTTCGCGTCAAAGCGCTGGAGAGCCTGCTGCTTGAAAAAGGGCTTGTGAAGCATGATGCCCTGAACGCAATCATTGAGACCTATGAACACCAGGTCGGTCCGAAGAACGGAGCATACGTGGTGGCGAAAGCCTGGTCTGATCTGCCGTTTAAACAGGCCTTGCTGAAGGACGCGACCGCGACGGTCGCCGGC
>NZJB01000120.1 GCA_002691885.1 Gammaproteobacteria bacterium | reverse complement strand
CCGCCGTGAGGCGCTCATCATAAGTGAGGTGCACATGAAAATCCCAAAGCCCTGGAATAAGGTATCGACCTGTTCCATCGATGCTCTCGGCGGTGTTAGCTGGAGGTCCGGCGGGTTGTACGGAGACGATGTTATCGCCATCAAATACCACAGTCTGGTTCTTCCGCACGCCGTTGACAGCATCGATAACGGTGACATTAGTAATGGCCGTAGCAGTAGTGGGCATATCGGTCGCACTGGCCGCAGAATCTTGCGCAGGCGACGCCAACCGTTCGGCGCAAGCGGTAACGCCGAATACAGCCAGAGCTAAAATCGCTCTAGCCATTAGAACTGATCCCTTAGCCTGAATGAGAATTGATAATAAATGGGAAACGAGGGTTTTCATTTTATTGGCCTGGACGCCCATCTACAGATAGGCACGCAGATGGTTGGTGGAGGGCTCTGACTTATCTAACTCGGTGTGCAAAATTTCGCTATTCCATGAAGCTGATCGTTGGGTTGCGGGACATCTACATGGCTTGCCTGTACAAATCAGCAAAGTCTTTGGCACTTACCTTTTTTGGGTTGGTCATGGTAGCTAGATCGCTTATCGCATGAGGCACCATGTCTTCAATCAACTCTTCAGTGAGCCCCATCTCCGACAGTCCCCTCGGCAATCCGAGATCTGCATTTAATTGCTCGACTGCTTTTGCAAGATCTGCATTTGCTGCTAAGCCCATGGCCTGGCGCAGGCGAGGATAAGTGTCAAGACAAGCTTCTTCATTGAAACGCAGTATCGTGGGCAAGATAACCGCATTGAGCGTGCCATGATGAAGTCGTAGTTCTTTAATTCTGCCTGCCGCATGGCTCATCGAGTGAACCGCACCAAGACCTTTAACAAATGCGAGAGCACCTTCGGTTGATGCCATCATCATTTCCCAGCGCGCGGTGCGATCACTGCCGTTGTCAACGGCACGTTTGATATGCCGCCATCCACGCCAGAGACCATCAAGGCCGATGCCTTCTGCAGGTGGATTTGCAGGCGTTGCCAACACCGCTTCTATGCAGTGAGTGATTGCATCCATTCCGGTGGCGGCTGTCAGCATTGGCGGTAAGCCGAGAGTCAGTTCAGGATCACAAATGGCGAGTCTTGGAAGGAATTTTGGGTTGGCAAAAGTGAGTTTACGGCCATCGCTCATACTGATGACGAAACCTACAGATGCCTCGCTGCCAGTGCCAGATGTGGTAGGTATAGCGATCAGAGGTGCGACGCCTTTAACAAGTTTGTTCCCCCCTTTCAGTGGATCATACTGCGCGAGCGGACCTCCACTGTCTGCTAGCAAAGCCACTGCTTTGCCCAGATCCATCGGAGACCCGCCGCCAACACAGACGACACCATCACACCCGTTTTCTTGATAAAACTCTAAAGCCTCAGCGACTGCTTCCTCAGTAGGGTTGCCCGGAGTGCCATCGTAGGTTTTCGCCGAAGAACTGTCTTCCAGTACACCTATAATGCGGTCCAGCAACCCATTATCGCGCAGGCCGCGATCTGTGACCAAAAGTGGGCGCTGGATGCCTTGGCGGTTTAACGTATCTGGAAGTTTAGTTATAGCACCAAGATCGAATCGAATTTGATTCTGGAAATTTAGCATGGGCACGGGTTATTGTTCCTTATATTAAAAATCTGGACTCAGTAAGAGGATGAATGGTGTCGGCGGCAAATTTACCGTTTAGAATTTCAGAAAATTCAAATTTGCTTTCCAGTACGATAATTCATTGACGTAACAGCTCACAAGCCAGTTCCAAAGGCGATTCTTGGTAGACGGGCTTCGAGTTCTGACATAATAATACAAATATAAACCGATCAGCCTAAAGACGATCGATGTATGTATGGGACACCTCATCTGTTATTTCCATTCTTTGACTCTCAGTTGGTAATGATGAACCATATCCTATGATGGTGAGAGGTCATTTGGCTAGGCATGTCCTCACTTTCTCAATAATTTGTCCGAGGTAAATCATGAAAGCAAAAGTAACCAATTGGCTGAGAACGGCGATTGCGCTTTGCGGGATGCTCGCAGTTGCAGCGCCCTCCCTTGCGCAGCGCGGGACAGATCCTGGCATCTGGGACGAAGCAATGCGACGTTTTGCAGAGATGGACCGGCGGGATCCTCCTGAGCAGGGGAGTATTGTCCTTACTGGTAGCTCCAGTATCGCACGCTGGAACGATCAGGCAGCTGATGCACTAGAGCCTCTCACGGTTATCCCCAGAGGTTTCGGAGGTAGCGTAATGAATGATGTGCTGTTCCATCTTGACCAGGTTGCTTTGAAATACAGGCCGCGCGCGATCGTCATCTATGAAGGAGACAACGACACTGCATATGGAATTCCCAAAGATGAAATTCTGTCTGGCCTTAAAAAGATTATTACCAGAGTTCACGAGGCATTACCCGAAACTCGCATCTATGTGATGGCAGTAAAGCCCTCAACTCTCAGAGTGGATGTCTGGAATGATGCACAGCAAGTCAATGCGGCTTATCAGGAAGTTGCAAAGTCGGACCCACTGGTGTTCTTCATTGATTCCGCCTCTCCCTTTCTCCGAGAGGATGGCAAGGTGATGACCAATATCTTCGTGGAAGATGGCCTGCATTTGAATGTGACGGGCAATCTTATTTGGGGCTCCATCATCCGCGCTGCGCTAATGCCACAGGAAGCTCGCTACGAGTAGGTCATGGAAGTTCAGAACCAGTGCTTCCGAGCAGCCGCCCTTGGCATTGGGTTCGGCAGCAGGGCGATCATTCAGGACCAGCCGAACTCAGTCAAATATCCTGACTTGATTCGCTCTGCGCTCAGGCTGAGTCTGGTGTCTCTATGACGTCTAATGCCTCAATAAATCAATCAAAATGGCTGGTAGACGATGCGGCAACTGAGCACAAACCAAAGATTCTTGCCTTATTTCATGCAGTCTTCGGTCAGGGCATGTCGGAGGCACAATGGGATTGGAAATATGGCGAGGGTAGGGGCGCCGGCGTTGTTGTTCGTGAGGACGATGAGATCGTTGCTTACTTCGGTGGGATGGAGCGTCGCATTCTGTTCAACGGTGAGCCGGTCACGGCCTTCCAAAGTGGAGATTCCATGGTTGCCCGAGAGCATCGCGGCACTCTTTCCAAGCGGGGGCCGTTCTTTCTTTCTGTTGCTGCCTTTCAGGACCGCTACCTCGGTTTTGGCAGACCCTATCTGATTTCCTATGGATTTCCGAATGAAAGGGCAATGCGTCTGGCCGAGCGGCTCGGAATGTACACGCAAATCGGTGCACTCTTCGAAATTTATTGGCCGGCAGACGCTAGTGTGAACTTCCGTTCGGTGCCATTCGATTTTGATGATGACGGACACAGGAATGCTCTGGAAACGCTGTGGCATACAATGGCGGAGGAATTCGATAGAAGAGCAATTGGGGTGCGGGATCTTGAATACCTCGCTCATCGCTATCGGGATCACCCGGTGCATTCCTACATCATTCACCTGGTTTTTAATAGCGATGATCGAGTGNTCGGCATTGTAGTAGCGAGAAAAGCCGAGCATCGCTTGGTACTGGTTGATTTCGTNGNACGGCAGCAAGANTTCAGGAACCTGGTTTGCTACGCTAAGAGTCTTGCNAATAAAGAGCAGTGTTCTGAANTGTTCGGTTGGATGACCGATATCGACTGTAATTTAATTTCAGGTACTGGGGAAAAACCCAAAGAGTTGCCGCTGCGACTGCCTTTTGGTGTTTACCGCGAGGGACTGGACCCGGAAGAAATACGAGATCGTTGGTTCTTTATGTGTGGAGATAGTGACTTTTGGTGATGCATTCATGCCGCGGCGCTACTACAGATNGATGGCTGATCAAAAGGAATAAAACATGCTGCCAGAAAGTGGTTTAATCCCTTACGCCTGTTCAGATCTCCCTGCAGGACCATGGCTGGTATTTTCACCTCACCCAGACGATGAAACCTTCGGTCTTGGCGGTTCCCTGATCCTTGCAAGTCAGCAAAATGTCGAAACGCACGTTGTTTTCGTCACCGACGGGGCTTTAGGTGGCACGACTGAACAAGACTCGCTGGTCAACTGCAGGAAAGCCGAGGCGAAGCGGGCAGCAGTTGCCCTGGGTATATCGCGAACTCACTTTTTTGGTGAGCCGGATCGANGCCTGGAAGTCTGNGATCGTCTTATCGAGAGGGTCTCTGAGTTGATCTGTGCAGTTGGGCCCACGTCAATTTTTATCCCCACGCCGCTGGAATACCACCCTGATCATAGAGCTACTTCTGAAATAGTGTGGCGCAGCGTGCAGGCGATGGCTGATTTTTCAGGTGAGGTCTATGGCTATGAAGTGAGCAACCTGGCACCGATCAATCTGCTGATCGATACCTCTGCGGTTGCAGCGCAGAAATATGAGGTTGTTAAAATCTATGCCAGTCAGCTTACTGANAGTAAATACATGGCCCTGGTCAAGGCTGTCGATACCGCAAGAACCTTCTCTCTACCCCTGGAATGCGCAGCAGCTGAAGGTTTTTTCCGCTTTGNGGANATCTCCAGAACACTTGAAGAACAGGTTCTGGAGAGTCTCCGGCGCTTTTTCAGAGACGTGTAATAAAGTGATTACGGATATTCGTTTATCGTTTGACGAACTTGAGTACTTCCCGGTCTCCCACCGAGGCGCCCCAGATTACGCCGTCGTCGCTGACCCCAATGCCTTCGGGAAAACTGGTNGCGCCGCTGGGGCTGGGGTCCGGAATAAAGTCAGTTATCGTGCCATCAAGATGGCCGACGTAAATGCCCCGATGCCAGCCCGGGTTGTAGCCGTATTCCCCTACAGCTGCTCTTGATTCTGAATCGACGGCGTACAGGGTATCGCCAACGATGCGGATTCCGCTGGGCCGGCCCCAGTGAGCCCAGATTGCCAGAAGTTCACCCGAAGATGATAAAACCTGCAGGCGATTGTTGGTGCGATCTCCAATGTACATCCTGCCACCTGAGTCGACGGCGATGGCGTGAGGGCCTTCAAACTGCAGTGGGCCATAACCTTTGCTTCCCCAGCTCTCGATGAAATCACCTTCGGCAGTCATATGAACGATTCGCCTGTTTGAATCTGGGTTGATATGTCCGTCAAGAATGTACAGCGTGCCATCGGGACCAAAAGCTAGGTCAGAGGGCTCATTGAATTGTCCTGGGCCGTCCCCTCTCACCCCAGGCTCGCCTAATTCAAGGAGTAATGTCCCATCCTGGGTAAATTTAAAAATCTGATTGCCTTTTTCCCCTTCTATCACGCCGGCGTCAATAATCCACAGATTATCGTCCCCATCCACAACAATACCGTGAGGCCACACAAATAAACCGCTCCCGAAGCTGGAGAGTAGCTTGCCTTCAGGACTGAACTGCAATACCGGATCCACGTCAGATTCCGGGCAGGCACCATTATTGCCTCCGCATCTTTCAAAAACCCAAACATTGCCACGCGAGTCAATGTCGATGGCATTGCCTGATCCCATTTGCCTTCCTGCCGGCATCTCAACGACGTCGCGGACTATTTCGTAAGAATTAGGATAGTCAGGCAACACAGTGTTCTGTTGGCCTGTTGCGGCAGTGGCATAGAGTGAGCCTATCGCAAAAAGTGTCGTCAATGAGTACGATTTCATCGCGCTATATCCTCGTTTGAGTTGGTGCGTTAGCAGAAAATTCAGGCGACAGGATAGCAAATCGTTCAGTAAGAGAAAGCCCCTTGATCTCATACTGTTCGCCCCAATCCGCGAGCGCCGGCTATGTCTGATTCTCAAGTGCGCTAGCCAAAGCCGCCTCGTGCCTTGCAGAGTCGTCAGAAAAACGGGCACTAGTGAAAAAACTGATGCATTGATTTTACCAGTTTCGAAGAGAACTTAGCATGGGTTTGATGTATGCTATGGATATCAGTGCGTCAGCGAAACGCCGCATTGTAAATCCGAAGGAGGTTTAAAGATATGTTTAGCACCCGTGGAATGCTTCGCTGGTTTGCCTGCTGTGCGCTTCCCTTGTTTTGTGTCGCTGCGAACGCGCAGTTAACTATCGAAGCCGATGTGATATATGGGCGAAAGGATGGGATGGCGCTGACTTATGACGTCCTCAAGCCCGAAAACGCCAATGGCGCCGCGGTTATCTTTATGATGAGCGGGGGTTGGTATTCTTCATGGACACCTCCAGAGAGGGTGGCACTTCGGTTTGCAGATCTGCTTGAAGCTGGATTCACGGTGATACCGCTTTATCACGGTAGTGCGCCGCGATATAAAATTCCGGATGCAGTGAATGATGTAAATTTGGCGACGTTACATATCAAAAGTCACTCGACTGAGTATGGCGTAGATCCCGATCGCATTGGTGTAACCGGCGGCAGTGCCGGAGGCCATCTTTCGTTGATGGTGGGCTTGGCTTCGGAACAAGTTCAGGCTGCTGCAGCCACGACAGAGGGAGAGCTTGATGTTTCTCTAGGTGCGATAGTTGCTTACTTCCCACCCGTGGATTTCAGGGAGGAGGAAGCGACCGCCGCAGGAATTGTAAATGAAGTCACTCAGGAAGAGTTGTATTCTAGATTTCCGGCTCTGATTTTTGATGAAGNACTGATTCCGGCGGTGTCTCCGATTACCTATGTAGATCCCACTGATCCTCCAACGCTCCTGATTCACGGTGATGCTGATCCGCTGGTGCACATAAGTCATTCCATAGCCATGAGTGAGGAGTTGAAGTCCAACAATATCGAGAGCGACTTTTTGGTTATCGAAGGGGGTAAGCACGGATTCCGGCGCGAGAATTCTGCGATTGCCGATAGCGCAAGATTGGCCTGGTTCGAAAAACACTTGCTTGATTAGCAGTGGTTTGCCCGAAGAATCCGACCTACTCCTATTCTTCTATGGACAACACATCTTACAATGGCTACCTTCACGCNATCCTCAGGAGTAACCTGGATCAATAACGGTCCACCGATGATTTTGAACACCAAGCGAGCTCGCGCGACTTCGCATCAGGGTTCGATACTAGGAGAAATGATATATGTTTCGTTACATTTACAAGCAGGCAATTATTGCTGTCACGGCCCTATCGACTTTACAGGTATTTGCTCAAGATACTTATCAAAGCGCCCATCATGATTACAAGGTGGTATCGGTGGCCGAAGATCTTGTGCAGCCATGGTCTATGGCGTGGCTACCCAACGGCGACATGCTGATAACAGAAAAGCCGGGGCGTCTGCGTTTGGTACGTAATGGTCAATTGCTGCCTGAAGCGATACCTGGAACTCCCGAGGTATTGTACAAAGGCCAAGGTGGTCTTTTTGAAGTCGTGCCACATCCTAATTTTAGTGACAACCAGTGGGTTTATCTGACTTTTGCCAAGCCGAATGCAAATGAGATAGATGATGGTTCGACCACGGCAATTGCCCGCGGCCGACTCGAGGATGACCGTCTAACGAACGTTGTTGAATTGTTCGCGGCGCAGGCTTCTGGCTTCGGCCACTATGGTGGCAAGTTGGTGTTCGACGGTGAAGGCCACATGTTTTTGACTTTGGGGGATCGCCAGGACTTTTCATTTGGCGATCGCGAAGCGCTAATGGCCCATTCAGCTCAGGATAGGAGCAATCATCAGGGGGTTATTGTGCGACTNAATGATGACGGAACTGTACCTGATGACAACCCGTTTGTCGGCGTGGACGGTGTCTTGCCCGAGACCTGGTCCTATGGNCATCGGAGCCCNCAGGGTTTGGCTATACATCCCATTACGGGAGATTTGTGGGAATCTGAGCACGGACCTCAGGGTGGTGACGAGCTCAACCTTATCGAGCCCGGAAACAATTATGGCTGGCCTGTAGTTGGCCGCGGTGTCAACTACGGCGCCTTTGGGCGCCCCATTCACGTTGGCATTAGTGAAGAGGGCATGACGAGCCCAACCAACTTCTGGGTACCTTCGATCGCTACCTCAGGGTTAATGATTTACAGCGGTGACAAATTCCCAATGTGGGTTGGAGATATTTTCTCCGGTGGCCTGATCGGTGAGCAGCTCGCACGAGTCCATCTTGACGATGAGTACCGAAACGTCGTTATGGAAGAAACCTTGGCCTACGACATGGGCCGTATACGCGACGTGAGACAGGGTCCTGACGGTTATATTTACCTTGCGATTTCTGATCGGCAGGCTGGTCCAAGCCCAATCGTTAGACTGGAACCTGCGGACTAGGTTGAGACTCAGTACTCGATGCGCTAACGAGGGGGCTCAACAGAGCCCCTTTTTTGTGTCTTTCGGAGCAACGGGCAAAATTCATGAACNTCAAGAAGTTAAAGCAGGCAGAGGCGGCTTTTTTTGCCAGTTACCCTCAAGGATTTGAGGATCCGGAAATCAGGTTAATCAGAAAGAAACACAACATGACTCGCCTGGTGGCTCAGGTTCAGGACAGCTTTGCCAAAGCCAGATTTAAACAATCCGGGGCGGTTGTAGAAGACATGGTGCGCTACATCGGTCGCTCCTCAATGATCTCGCTGTTCGAAAAACCAAAATTCCGCGACCTGATCAGGTCCCTCAATTCGGCTGAACGCGAAGCTCTGGCGGCGGGCTTCAACAATCTGCTACACGGCAAACAGCAGATGGGATTTGAAATGGTGCTGTCGATATTGCAAAGCCGAAAGCTTGCGAAGTGGTCACTGCTTACGATTCTGCCGGTTTATTTCCACCCTCAACATGAGGTTTTTGTGAAGCCCACCACTGCAAAAGGGGTAATCAAATATTTCGAGCTGTCTGACCTGGCCTACAGGCCCCAGCCAAGCTGGGAGTTCTACGAGGCCTATCGTAGGCAGATTCTTGACATGAAATCGCGTGTNAGTCCTTCGTTGTCGCCGAACAACGCAGCGTTCACCGGTTTTCTCATGATGTCGCTGCGTGCGCTCAAGCCCTAGCAGTCAAAAATCGATATTTTTCATAAGCTTAAATCTTCTTCGTACCAAGCGGCAGAGCCGCCAGGATTAGACTATTGAGCAGGGCTGTGCCACACTCGTAACAGAAAATCGAGCGAGCGCTCGCCGCGCAGTGTCGCGGGGAGCATCCTAATTAGTTATGTANTAGCAGGAAGAGAACCCATGACTTTTCGAGCANTTGGTCTAGCAGGTTTGACTCTGGCGCTTGCCCTGCCGGCTTCGGCCCAAACAGCAGATTACAGCGCCGCGATCGATGCGGAGCGGTTAACCGGCGCGGACACTGAAAATGAATCCTGGTTGAGTTACGGGCGGACCTATGATGAGCAGCGCTACAGCCCGCTGAACCAAATTAACCACGATACCGTGAACCAGTTGGGACTGAGTTGGTATGCGGACATGACAACCAGTCGTGGTCAGGAAGCCACACCGATTGTAGTTGATGGTGCGCTGTACATTTCTACTGCTTGGAGCCTGGTGCATGCGTTCGACGTGCGCACCGGCGAGCGTCTGTGGAGTTATGATCCGCAGGTGGCGAGAGAGAAGGGCCTAGATGCCTGTTGTGATGTGGTTAATCGTGGTGTTGCAGCCTGGGGCGGGCGCATATTCGTCGGGACGATAGACGGCAGGCTGGTGGCTCTGGACTCTGCTTCTGGTGAAGTGGACTGGGAAGTCATGACGGTCGACGAGTCATTGCCTTACACCATCACAGGTGCGCCGAGAGTCGTAAAAGGCAAGGTGCTTATTGGTAACGGTGGTGCGGAGTATGGCGTGCGGGGCTACGTGACCGCCTACGACGCAGAGAGCGGCGAACAGGCCTGGCGCTTTTTCACAGTTCCAGGAAATCCCGCGGACGGCTACGAAAGTGACGTGATGACTGCGGCGGCAGACACCTGGACCGGAGCCTGGTGGAATCTGGGTGGAGGCGGTACCGTGTGGGACGCGATGGCGTATGACCCTGACCTCGATCTGCTTTATATCGGCGTAGGTAACGGGTCTCCGTGGAACCAGGCGCTGCGAAGCCCGGCCGGTGGTGACAACCTGTTTCTGTCTTCGATTGTGGCGCTAGATCCTGATGANGGGACCTACCGATGGCACTACCAGACAGTGCCAGGAGAAACCTGGGACTACACCGCCACACAGCACATCATGCTGGCTGACCTTGAGATAGACGGCGGTATGCGCCGGGTGGTAATGCAGGCTCCCAAAAACGGGTTCTTTTATGTNCTGGATGCTGAAAATGGCGAGCTGATATCCGCGGAAAACTANACGCCNGTCAACTGGGCAACGCACATCGATNTGNCAACCGGGCGCCCTGTCGAGGTCGCTGATGCGCGCTATGAGAAGTCCAACAATCCAGCGATCGTTTTGCCAGGGCCACTGGGCGGCCACAACTGGTATCCGATGGCCTTTAGTCAGGATACCGGACTGGTTTATATACCGGTCACAGAAAATTTCATGGGCTATGTCGCCGACAATGAGTTTGTCGCAGACCCTGACGGCTGGAATACTGGCGTTGATTTCGGACGAGGTTTCCAACTGATAATGAGCCAGCCAGAAATCCCGACCAATGCCTCGCTGCTGAAGGCCTGGAACCCTGTNACCCAGGAAGAGGTGTGGCGCGTTCAGCATCCCATTGGTGAGGGGAATGCCGGGGTTCTGGCAACAGCCGGAGGNCTGGTTTTTCAGGGTACTCGCTCCGGTGAATTTGTTGCGTACAACGATGAAACTGGCGAAGCCTTATGGACCGATTACGTGCAGGCCGGCGTCATGGCTGCCCCCGCAACCTTTACCGTGGATGGGCAGCAGCACCTAGCTTTGCTGGTTGGNTCTCCAGCGNTGCCGAAAGAGGGGCTCGGCGCTTCGGAACCTACGACTGTTGCGTCGCGGAATAATTCCAGATTGCTGATTTACCGAATCGGCGGTGAAGCCCTGCTTCCATCCAACCCGGCCACCACNTCTGTAGATGGGGAATTTGAAATACCGCAGATCGAGGNCACGAATGAANTGATCGCTCAGGGCGAGACGGGGTACAACAGAAACTGTGCGGTATGTCATGGGCCTATGGGCATTTCAACGCGTCCTGATACCTATCCAGATCTGCGGCTCAGCAGACGTATGGCTACCGAAGCATCCTGGGCGGCGGTCGTTTTAGATGGCGAGCTGGCCGACGCTGGCATGGTGTCATTCGCCAATAACTTGGGTGATGGAGACGCGGAAGCTATTCGCACGTACGTCATCAATCAGGCCAATCTAACTTTACAATAATCCTACATACAGCATTGTGGGTAAGAGGGGCAGATAGCCCTTCCATTGGTGAGCCTCGGTTATTTTCAATGCGCTGACAGGCAGCAGTCTAGAGGTGTTAGCTGAATGATTGAGTTAGGTCAGTATCGTACTTTATGCAGCGAATTGCTTCCTCAATGGTCGCGGCCGATTTGCGGCAGCTGTCCGGCGTCATGGAAGTTGGTTTGTCAAAAAGTGGTGCGGACCCTGAATGCAAGCTCCATGCCCCCACC
>NZJB01000119.1 GCA_002691885.1 Gammaproteobacteria bacterium | reverse complement strand
AGACCTTGCGCAATGCAGAGTTCGGCTTTTTAGGAGTCGTCGTGTAAACCCTTGTACAGACCCCCCGTTTCTGCGGTGAGCTTTGTAGAGCAGGGACGTCGCTCTTCGAAGCCTTACTCTTACGGGGTTTGCGTACTAGTTGATTAATTGTAGCCATCTTTGTCTCTGGGTTCCTTTATCTTCCGTCTTTGTCAAATCTTGCCGTGGTGCCGCTATACCCAAAATACCAATCGAAAAGTTAACAACGGCTCGGCGAAACGGGGATGCTAACAAAAAGAGGGCCGAAGTTTAATGACAGGCCCGTCATGAGTCAACTTTTGCCCGACTCTAGGTTTCGAACCGAACTGCCCGAAACCCTAGCTCCCAGCTGATTACTCGGCTGCTGGGGCCGCATCAGCGCCCGCATCGATGATTTCTGAGCTCAACGCCTCGGACAATGCAGCTTCAACATCGCTCGCACTGACCGTTTCGCTGTCTGCTTCTTCCAACGCGTGCTTCTTACGCGCCTCGTGATAGGCCAGCCCGGTTCCGGCAGGAATCAATCGCCCAACAACCACGTTTTCCTTCAGGCCGCGAAGGAAATCGCGCTTTCCGGTAACCGCTGCCTCAGTAAGAACACGCGTGGTCTCCTGGAAAGATGCCGCAGAAATAAAAGACTCTGTGGCTAATGACGCCTTGGTTATGCCAAGCAGTTGGCGATCATAACGAGCTGGCTGCCTATCTTCAGACTCAAGCTGTTCGTTAATTTCACGAATCTCGGTGTAAGTGAGCTGCTCGCCTTTAATGAGGTTCGAGTCGCCGGAGTTGGTAATTTCAACTTTCCGCAACATCTGGCGGACGATCACTTCAATGTGCTTATCATTAATCCGAACACCCTGAAGTCGATAGACATCTTGCACCTCATTGACGATATATTGAGCCAGAGCCTCAACGCCTTTTAGACGCAAAATATCATGCGGTGCAGGTGGCCCTTCGGAAACCACTTCGCCTTTTTCGATTGACTCACCTTCAAAAACTGTCATGGTCCGCCATTTTGGAATGAGAGTTTCGTAATGACTAGAACCGTCGATAGGATTCACCCCGTCTGGCGGAGTGATCACTAAACGTCGCTTTCCTTTCGTTTCTTTGCCAAAGCTGACAGTACCTGAAATTTCAGCAAGAATTGCCGGCTCCTTCGGCTTACGCGCCTCAAATAGATCTGCCACTCTAGGCAGACCCCCGGTAATGTCGCGGGTCTTGGAACCCTCTTGAGGAATACGGGCAATAAAATCACCAATGTTCATATCAGCACCGTCTTTGAGGTTGATAATGGCATTAGCTGGCAAGAAGTAGTGAGCCGGCACCGTGGTTCCCGGCAAACAAACTTCTTTGCCCTTCTTGTCCACAACCGTTACCGCTGGTCGCAGCTCTTTAGCTGAAGACGCACGCTCGGCAGGGTCAATCACCGACGTACTAGTAAGGCCGGTGATTTCATCAGTCTGTTCGCGGACAGTAATACCCTCTTCCATCGACGCGAATTTCACTTTACCTGCCACTTCAGAAACAATCGGGTGCGTGTGCGGATCCCAGGTTGCGACGATTTGGCCGGCCTCAACGTCTCGGTTCTTTCCAGCCGTTACCACGGCACCATATGGCAGCTTATAGCGCTCACGCTCTCGGCCATTAGTATCATTAACGATCAGCTCTCCGGATCGCGAGACAACGACCAGTTCCCCTTTCACGTTTTCAACGGTCTTCATGTTGCTCAGATGGATCGTACCGGTGTTCTTGACCTGCACACTGTCTGAAGCAGTTGCCCTTGAAGCCGCGCCCCCAATATGGAAAGTCCGCATAGTGAGCTGGGTACCCGGTTCACCGATGGATTGCGCAGCGATCACGCCGACGGCCTCGCCGACGTTAGCCAGATGGCCACGGGCCAGATCACGCCCATAACATTGGCTACAGATACCGAATCGCGTTTCGCAGGTAATTGGAGATCTCACATATACCTGATCGACGCCATTCCTTTCTAGGCGGTCGACCATGCGCTCATTGATCAGAGTGCCCTTCTCGACAATCACGTCACCGGATTGCTCATGGATCACATCAGCAGCCAAAACTCGCCCGAGCACGCGATCACCCAGTGGTGCGATGATGTCACCACCTTCGATGATAGGCGCCATGGTCAGGCCTTCTTCGGTGCCGCAATCTTCTTCCGTAATGACCAGATCTTGGGAAATGTCTACCAGACGCCTGGTCAGATAACCCGAGTTCGCCGTCTTCAGTGCGGTATCGGCTAGCCCCTTACGCGCGCCGTGAGTCGAGGTAAAGTACTGAGATACATTCAGACCCTCTCGGAAGTTAGCAGTAATAGGGGTTTCAATAATCGAACCGTCAGGACGCGCCATCAGACCGCGCATCCCTGCAAGTTGGCGAATCTGTGCTGGAGAGCCTCGTGCGCCGGAGTCCGCGTAGACGTAAACCGAATTGAAAGACTCTTGCTCTTCTTCCTTGCCTTCACCGTTGACAACCGTCTCGGTCGAAAGGCCTTCCATCATCGACTTGGCAACAATATCGTTGGCTCGCGACCAGATATCAATCACCTTGTTGTACTTTTCACCCTGCGTCACCAGACCTGATGCAAACTGAGATTCAATCTCAGCGACTTCCGAATTGGCCTGATCAATAATCTTGGCTTTTTCGTCCGGAATCTCAAAGTCATTGACCCCGATGGAGGATCCGCTGCGCGTAGAATATTTGTAGCCGGTGTACATCAGCTGGTCAGCAAAGATAACGGTTTCCTTAAGACCAACATTTCGATAGCAGGCATTCAGAATCTGGGAGATTGGCTTCTTGGCCATCTTTTGGTTAACCATCGCAAACGGAAGGCCCTCAGGCACAATGTTAAACAAGAGAACCCGGCCTACAGTCGTATCAACAATGGCTGTACTGATTTCTTTTTCGCCACCATCTTTGAGAACGCTTTCTGAAATGCGAACCTTAATACGCGCCTGCAGGTGAGCGTTGCCGGACTCGTAGGCTCTCTGAACTTCCTTCGGATCAGCAAAGACCATGCCCTCGCCTCTGGCATTCACACGCTCTCGAGTCATGTAGTACAGACCCAGAACAACATCCTGAGAAGGCACAATAATCGGCTCGCCGTTAGCGGGCGCAAGTATGTTGTTGGTCGACATCATCAGCGTTCGCGCCTCCAACTGCGCTTCCAGCGTCAGCGGGACGTGAACGGCCATCTGGTCACCGTCGAAATCGGCATTGTAAGCAGCACAGACAAGCGGATGCAGCTGGATTGCCTTACCCTCGATAAGCACCGGCTCAAAAGCTTGAATACCCAGTCTGTGAAGTGTGGGCGCACGGTTCAGAAGGACAGGATGCTCGCGGATGACCTCTGCCAGGATATCCCAGACTTCAGCGGTTTCACGCTCAACCATCTTCTTGGCTGCCTTGATCGTCGTGGCCAGACCTCGTCGTTCCAGTTTGCCGAAGATGAAAGGTTTGAACAGTTCGAGCGCCATCTTCTTGGGTAACCCACATTGATGCAGCTTCAATGTAGGACCTACAACGATGACGGAACGACCGGAGTAATCGACACGCTTACCCAGCAGATTTTGACGGAAACGACCTTGCTTGCCTTTGATCATGTCAGCCAGCGATTTCAATGGCCGCTTGTTGGACCCGGTAATTGCTCTCCCCCGGCGACCATTATCGAGCAGGGCGTCGACCGCCTCCTGTAGCATGCGTTTTTCATTGCGGACGATGATGTCCGGCGCATTCAGGTCCAGTAATCGCTTGAGGCGATTATTTCTATTAATCACCCTGCGATAGAGATCGTTCAGGTCTGAGGTGGCGAATCGGCCACCATCGAGGGGCACGAGTGGACGCAAATCGGGAGGCAGAACTGGCAAAACGTTCAAAACCATCCATTCCGGCTTGTTGCCGGACTCCGAGAAAGCTTCCAGGAGCTTGAGACGCTTGGACAATTTTTTCAGCTTGGTTTCGGAGTTCGTCTGCGGGATNTCTTCTCGAAGACGTGCTACTTCTCCTTCTACATCCAGNTCTTTCATGAGGGCCTGGACAGCCTCGGCGCCCATCTTGGCTTCGAATTCATCACTGAATTCTTCCATCGCTTCGTAGTACTGTTCGTCGTTGAGNAACTGGCCCTTCTCGAGGGTCGTCATTCCCGGGTCNGTTACCACGAAGGATTCGAAGTACAAGATACGCTCAATATCCCGAAGCGTCATATCNANCAGCAAGCCAATGCGNGACGGCAAAGATTTCAAAAACCAGATATGGGCTACCGGACTCGCGAGCTCGATGTGGCCCATGCGCTCACGTCGGACCTTNGAGAGCGCCACCTCCACACCGCATTTCTCGCAGATCACNCCTCGGTGCTTGAGTCGCTTGTATTTCCCNCATAGACACTCATAGTCTTTGACCGGGCCAAAAATTTTGGCGCAGAACAAACCATCTCGCTCGGGTTTGAACGTCCGGTAATTGATCGTCTCTGGCTTCTTTACCTCGCCAAAGGACCACGCCCGGATCATCTCCGGCGAAGCCAGACCGATGCGAATGGANTCAAACTCATCTGACTGTGACTGAGATTTCAGCAACCCTAAAAGGTCTTTCATTCTATTTCCTCCGCCTGCGCTCCCAAGAGACACGGGCTTCACTAATCAAAAATTCGTTANTTTCTAGAATTCATCCTNGGACTCATCAATGTGACNAGNAGATATTATTCGCTGACGTCCAGCTCCATATCGATTCCNAGAGAGCGTATCTCCTTAACCAGCACATTGAAGGATTCCGGCATCGCTGGCTCCATCCGATGGTCGCCATCCACGATGTTCTTNTACATCTTTGTCCGGCCGGCAACGTCGTCAGATTTGACGGTAAGCATCTCCTGTAGCGTATAAGCAGCGCCGTACGCTTCCAGTGCCCACACCTCCATTTCACCAAAACGCTGCCCACCAAACTGAGCCTTGCCGCCGAGCGGTTGCTGTGTGACCAGACTGTATGATCCAGTGGAGCGCGCATGCATTTTGTCATCAACCAGATGGTTCAGCTTCAACATATACATGATGCCAACCGTGACAGGCCGATCAAACGCATCNCCGGTGCGACCATCAAACAAGGTGACCTGNCCGCTTTCATCCATGTCTGCCAAAGCCAGCATATCCTTGATCTCANTTTCNGCAGCACCATCAAAAACCGGTGTTGCCATAGGCACGCCAGATCTCAAATTGGCGGCCAGCTCACCCAATTCTTCTTCTGAGAAGGACTTGATATCTTCGGTGCGNTTGCCGATCTTGTTGTAGACATCTGTTACCAGCTTTCNCAGCTCCGTCAACTTGNCTTGCGCATCCAGCAGCTTGCCGATTTTTTCGCCAAGCCCTTTCGAGGCAGCGCCTAGGTGAGTTTCAAGAATCTGACCCACATTCATCCGGGACGGGACGCCAAGTGGATTAAGCACAATATCTACAGGCTCTCCTTTCTCGTCATACGGCATATCTTCCTCAGGCATGACAACCGAAATCACACCTTTATTGCCGTGNCGACCAGCCATCTTGTCTCCGGGCTGGATAGTACGCTTGATCGCCAGATACACCTTGACAATCTTTAGTACGCCCGGCGCAAGATCGTCTCCCTGGGTGAGTTTTTTCTTCTTATCCTCAAACCTTTCATCCAACTCGACGCGACGCTCTGCCAGTTGCGCCTCCGCCCTTTCCAGCTGCTGGTTCGCAGCCTCATTGGACATTCTCAACTTGAACCAATCTTCTCGCGGNAGGTTGTTCAGATAATCGTTGGTGANTTTTTGGCCTTTTTTCAGCTTCGGACCACCGGCAACAACCTTGCCGACCAGCGANTTCTGTAGCCGNTCATAAGTGGCTTCCTCAACGATGCGATACTCATCATTGATGTCTTTGCGAACCTGCGCCAGCTGCATCTCTTCAATTTCGATCGCGCGCTGGTCTTTTTCCAGCCCATCTCTGGTGAAAACCTGCACATCGATCACGGTACCTTTGACGCTCGANGGCACTCTCAGCGAGGTGTCCTTNACATCAGACGCTTTCTCACCAAAGATCGCGCGAAGCAGCTTTTCCTCCGGAGTAAGTTGCGTTTCACCCTTCGGCGTCACCTTGCCAACGAGGATGTCGCCGGCTCCAACTTCAGCCCCTATGTACACAATGCCGGCTTCATCGAGCTTGCCAAGCGCGCCTTCNCCAACATTCGGAATATCTGCAGTGATTTCTTCTGAACCAAGCTTCGTATCCCGAGCAACACAGGAGAGCTCCTGAATATGGATGCTGGTGAATCGGTCCTCTTTGACCACGCGCTCGGAAATCAATATCGAATCTTCGAAGTTGTANCCATTCCAGGGCATGAAAGCGATNCGCATATTCTGACCCAGGGCTANCTCACCGATATCNATAGACGGGCCGTCCGCAAGAATGTCNCCGCGAGTTACCTTATCACCGTCTTTAACCAACGGCTTCTGGGAGATGCAGGTATTCTGATTAGAGCGGGTGTATTTGGTCAGNTTATAGATGTCAACACCTGCCTCACCTGCGTCAGTTTCTTCGTCNTTGACGCGAACNATAATTCGCCCNGCATCAANGCTCTCGATNACACCNCCTCTGAAGGCCACNACACAGACCCCGGAATCCCGCGCCACATTNCGCTCCATACCGGTACCAACCAACGGNTTTTCCGTTTTAAGAGTCGGTACTGCCTGACGCTGCATGTTCGAACCCATCAACGCGCGGTTCGCATCATCGTGTTCGAGAAATGGAATCAATGCTGCAGCAACCGATACCATTTGCTGCGGAGCCACATCCATATAGTCTACCTCTTCGCGGAGCTTGAGAGTTGTCTCGCTCTTGTACCGTACGGTCACTAACTGGTCGACAAAGCCTCCTTTTTTATCCAGCGGAGCACTGGCCTGCGCGATGACGAAATCACTCTCGTCGATGGCAGACAGATAGTCGATTTCATCAGTGACCTTGTTTTTCACAACCTTACGGTAGGGACTTTCCAGAAAGCCGTAATTATTGGTTCTGGCATAGGTAGCCAGAGAGTTAATCAGTCCAATATTAGGGCCTTCCGGCGTTTCAATCGGACACACGCGGCCGTAGTGGGTAGGGTGCACGTCCCGCACTTCAAACCCTGCTCTCTCGCGGGTCAGGCCGCCTGGGCCAAGCGCTGAGACCCGACGCTTGTGAGTCACCTCAGAAAGCGGATTGTTCTGATCCATAAACTGTGACAACTGACTGGAGCCAAAGAATTCCTTAACAGCGGCGGCAACGGGCTTCGCGTTGATCATGTCCTGCGGCATCAGGCCTTCGGAGTCTGCCATGCTGAGTCGTTCCTTGACGGCGCGCTCAACACGCACCAGGCCGACCCTAAACTGATTCTCGGCCATTTCACCAACCGAGCGGATGCGCCTATTGCCCAGATGATCAATGTCGTCAACTGAGCCAAACCCGTTGCGAATACCCACCAGGGTCTTCAGCACGTCAACGATATCGTCGGTATCCAAAACCGGCGCTCCGATTGATTCGGGCCGACCCAGGCGTCGATTGAACTTCATTCGACCAACCGCGGACAAATCGTATCGCTCCGGAGAGAAGAACAGATTGGAAAATAGATTTTCAGCAGACTCCTTCGTCGGAGGCTCACCGGGACGCATCATGCGGTAGATTTCGACCATCGCTTCCTGTTTCGACGTGGTCGCATCATTGCGCAGCGTGTCGGAAATAAACGGACCGCAATCCAGGTCGTTGGTGTAAATCGTCTGAAATTCTGATATTTCATTCTCAAAGAATTGCTCAATGAGTTCTTCGGTAATCTCTGAATTGCAGGCGTAGAGCACCTCTCCAGTTTTCGCGTCGACAATATCCTGGGCCAGTGAAGCACCCACGATGAAGTCGCTATTGACGACCAGTTCTGTGAGCTTAGCCGTCTCCATCTGGCGGATATGACGGGACGTAATGCGACGGCCTTCTTCGACGATTACCTTGCCCTTTTTGTCCTTGACCGGAAAGGTTAGCACCTCGCCGCGCAAACGCGCAGGCACCAGTTCCAAAGCGACAGAAGGTTCTTTACCCTTCTTAATTTTGAAGGANTTGNTNTCGTAGAACATCCCCAGNATTTCCTGAGAATTAAATCCAAGCNCNCGCANCANTACNGTCGCAGGNAGTTTTCGCCGGCGATCAATGCGCACATAGACCATGTCTTTAGGATCAAACTCAAAGTCCAACCATGATCCACGGTAAGGAATNACCCGTGCCGAGTAGAGCAACTTGCCTGAACTGTGTGTCTTNCCTCGATCGTGATCAAAGAAAACCCCNGGGGAACGGTGGAGCTGAGAAACCACTACACGCTCGGTGCCATTGATGACAAAGGTGCCGGATTCAGTCATCAACGGAATCTCTCCCATATAGACTTCCTGCTCCTTGATGTCCTTGATCGTTTGCGTTGTCGATTCCTTNTCATAAAGAATCAACCTTACNTTCACGCGCAGAGAAACAGAGTAGGTAGAGCCACGAAGCTGGCACTCCTTGACATCAAANACCGGTTTCCCGAGGTCGTAGCTTACATATTCTAGAACCGCTTTTCCGGAGTAGCTGACAATTGGAAATACAGATTTAAACGCAGCATGTAAGCCCTGATCGAGGCGATCCTCGGCGGAAACGCTGTCCTGAGTAAATTGTCTGTAAGAATCAACCTGAATGGACAACAGGTAAGGGATGTCCATGGCGCTTGGCAATTTGCCAAAATTCTTACGAATGCGCTTTTTCTCTGTATACGAATAGGCCATTAGTATGTTCCTAGCTATGAGTACTGTGTATCTAAACTACCGGCAGAGATTGCAGCGCCCTGCCTGCCGCTTGCCCCACCTCANTGGAGGCAGTATNCCAANGCGCAGCACGGCACCAGACTCATTTGCCATGANTCTGGTGCCGTGTCTNGCTTGAGTTCGAGCTTGTTACTTAAGCTCAACGGTTGCGCCAGCTTCTTCCAGAGCCTTTTTGGCTTCNTCGGCTTCCACTTTTGGAGCAGCTTCCTTTAGTGTGGAAGGTGCGCCATCAACCATTTCTTTGGCTTCTTTGAGTCCAAGGCCGGTNATGCCTCGGACTGCCTTGATGACGTTGACTTTCTTGTCGCCGGCAGCGGTCAGAACGATATCAAACTCNTCCTTTTCCTCAACNGGCGCTGCATCGCCGCCCGCTGCTGCAACCGGAGCTGCCGCAACTGCAGCAGCAGCGGATACGCCAAATTTTTCTTCCATTGCTTCAACCAGTTGAACAACGTCCATCACTGACATTTCAGCAATCGCATCAAGTACTTCTTCTCTAGATAGAGACATGGTTNNTATCTCCTAAAATAAGCGTAATAATCAAAGGAATTAGGCCGCATCCTGTTTCTGGTCTCGAACGGCGGCTACCGCTCGGGTAACCTTCGAAGGAACTTCGTTCATTGTTCTCGCCAGCTTNGTGACAGGTGCCAGCATGACACTCATGAGCATAGACCGCGCCTGATCCAGCGTCGGCAGTTTCGCCAACACATCAATCTGGCTGGCATCCATGAGCTGCCCACCAACAGACAGCGCCTTTATTTCGAAATCGTCGTTTTCTTTCGCAAAATCCTTCAAAACCCGTGCAGCTGCACCCGGATCTTCCTGAGAAAACGCCAAAATCGTTGGACCCACCAACACTCCTTGAATGCACTCGAATTCAGTATCCGCAACCGCACGCTTCAGTAGCGTGTTCCGGACTACGCGCAGATATACCTTATTCTCACGAGCATTTTTTCGAAGCGCAGTCATGTCCTCCACAGTAACCCCGCGATAATCAGCGAGGACTGCAGACAAAGCACTGCTAGCAGCCTGATTGACTTCAGAGACTATTTGTTGCTTGTCTTCCAGTCGTATAGCCACTAGTTAACTCCTTATCAAATGGCTCCCGAAGAGCCGATTCTGNCAGCCTTCGCTGCCTCTGAGTTTGGTGATAAGAGCCGGAATCCATCCGGATCGGGTTTCACCATCTGCGTAGGAAATTAAGAAACCGGTTGCCAACANGCACCTCTGCTTCACCTACGGTCTTTGACGATCTCGGCTGATTCGACAAACAGCGAAACCACTCAAAGTCATGGTGCGGCGTATATGACCGAGTCAGCCAATTACGACGCACNNANTTTAATTTGGGTTAGAGTGCCAGCGAGGACTGNTCAATCTGTACACCTGGCCCCATGGTAGAGGAAAGCACCACCTTCTTAATATAGACACCCTTGGCNGATGATGGCTTCGCCTTTTTCANATCAGCCAACAGCGCTTCCAGATTAGACTTAATGGCCTCTCCCTCAAAGCCGACTTTCCCGATGCCNCCATGAATGATTCCGTTTTTNTCCGTGCGAAAGCGCACTTGACCGGCCTTGGCGTTCTGCACCGCTGATTCCACATCAGGTGTCACTGTTCCAACCTTGGGGTTTGGCATCAGGCCTCTGGGTCCGAGTACGGTGCCCANTTTACCGACCACACGCATGGCGTCNGGGGTCGCGATGACTACATCAAAATCAAGGTTGCCGCCCTGAATAGATTCAGCAAGATCGTCGAATCCGACGATGTCTGCTCCTGCGGCCTTGGCTTTTTCGGCATTGTCGCCCTGAGCGAACACCGCCACGCGCACGTCTTTGCCGGTGCCTGCTGGCAAAGTCGTTGAACCACGGACGACCTGATCAGATTTACGTGGATCCACNCCGAGNTTCACAGAAACATCAATCGACTCCTTAAACTTAGGAGAGGCAAACTCGGCGATCAGGGACACCGCTTCTTCCACAGAGTAAGTTTTGGCTGAATCCAGTTTTTCAGCTATGGCTTTTTGCNTCTTGGATAATTTGCCCATTACTCGACTCCCTCCACTTCCAGCCCGGCACTGCGCGCACTGCCAGCTAGCGTCCGAACCGCTGCATCCATATCGGCTGCTGTCAGATCCGACATTTTCTGCGTGGCGATTTCTTCCAGCTGCGCCCGGCTGACTTTGCCGACTTTTTCGGTATTNGGACGACCACTGCCTTTCGTAATTCCTGCCGCTTTACGCAGAAGTACAGAGGCTGGCGGTGTCTTGGTGATNAANGTAAAGCTGCGATCTGCATACACAGTAATTACGACGGGAATAGGNAGGCCGGGNTCAGTNCCCTGTGTCTGGGCATTGAACGCCTTGCAAAATTCCATGATGTTTACACCGTGCTGACCCAGAGCAGGGCCAACGGGAGGGCTGGGGTTTGCCTGGCCAGCACCCACCTGTAGCTTAATGTAAGCCAACACTTTCTTAGCCATAAGATTCTCCTTGGGTTCGAGCGCTGAGCCTACACACGGTCGGACTACTACGCGTAGTCACTACGTATGGATCTCAACTCCCCTTTCCACCCCTTGCACGGCTCGATGCTCGGGGGTCGATGTCACGGAGCCATAGCGTAATTTACGCTCTATGCTTGTCAGCAACGCTCCTAGCTTTTCTCCACTTGGCCGAACTCAAGTTCGACTGGCGTAGAGCGACCAAAGATCAATACCGCAACTCGCAGGCGGCTCTTTTCGTAATTCACTTCCTCAACAGTACCAGTAAAGTCGTTGAATGGGCCATCAGTAACCCGAACCATCTCACCGGGCTCATAAACCACTTTATGAGTGGGCGTATCCTCACTGTCTTCCATACGCTGCAGAATCTTACTCGCTTCTGCATCTGTAATGGGAGCAGGCTTTTCCGCCGTACCACCAATAAATCCCATCACCCGCGGTGTCTCTTTAACCAGATGCCAGGTGTCGTCATTCAAATCCATATGGACTAGGACATAACCCGGGAAGAACTTACGCTCACTTTTACGCTTTTGCCCCGCTCGCATCTCTACCACTTCTTCGGTCGGAACCAACACTTCATCGAAGTGCTCTTCCATGCCCGACAGGGCTATGCGCTCTTTCAGGGCGTGCATAACCTTTTTCTCGTAGCCCGAGTAAGCGTGAACCACATACCAGCGTTTAGCCATTGTCTTCCTCTAACCGATCACCGAAGAAACCACGCCGTTTAGCCCCCAATCGAGAAGCCAGAGGATCAACGCCACAATGAAAATGACAATGAGGACGACGATTGTTGTCTGCGTAGTTTCCTGCCTCGTTGGCCAAACCACCTTTCTGATTTCCACCCGGGCGTCGAGACATAGCGTCACAAAAGCTTTGCCCCTTGCTGTCTGCGACGCGAGCCACCCTGCTGCGCCTGCTACCACAAGCAAGCCCAGAGTACGGATCAGCAGCGACTCTCCTGAAAAATAGGAATTGGTATAGACAGCAGCAGCGATAATAACGGCTACGGCCGCCCACTTCGCCCAGTCCAGCGTTCCTTCTTGACTTTCGATCTTTTCAGTCATAACTACCTTGTTTCGATTAATAGGCATTTGGCTCTGCCTACCGTGCCAGTGCTACTGGCAGGCCAGGAGGGAATCGAACCCCCAACCTGCGGTTTTGGAGACCGCTGCTCTGCCAATTGAGCTACTGGCCTTTGATATCGCGAAAAACTTAGGGTCTGTCTCATTAAGCATACGGACTCGCTCATTCGATCGGCGACCATAAAAAAGCAGCCACGAGCGTTTTCGCAAGCTTGCAAGACCCATTACTGTCGGCCGGTTAACAGCGCCATAGCCACCCGAATCGTTTGCTCAGAGTCGTTAATGCCGACCTGTCTCGTAAAGACGACTGAGCCAGCGCACCGTTTCCCGGTGTGCTGGCTCCGATAATTGACGCGTTCAGATTACTCTATAATCTTGGCGACGACGCCGGCACCTACAGTGCGACCCCCTTCACGAATCGCAAAGCGCAGACCTTCATCCATCGCAATCGGCGCAATCAGCTCTACCGTCATCTTGATGTTGTCACCAGGCATAACCATCTCAACACCTTCAGGCAGCTCAACATTGCCAGTCACGTCAGTCGTACGGAAGTAAAACTGAGGACGATAGCCCTTGAAGAATGGCGTGTGGCGACCACCCTCGTCCTTAGACAGAATGTAGACCTCTGCTTCAAACTTGGTGTGAGGCGTAATCGAGCCCGGCGCAGCCAGCACCTGACCACGCTCTACCTCATCTCGCTTGGTACCGCGCAGCAACACCCCAACGTTCTCACCAGCGCGACCTTCGTCAAGCAGCTTACGGAACATCTCAACACCCGTACAGGTAGTCGTCTCAGTATCCTTGATACCGACGATCTCAATCTCTTCACTTACCTTAATGATGCCGCGCTCAACACGACCCGTCACAACAGTACCGCGACCAGAAATCGAGAAAACGTCCTCAATCGGCATCAGAAACGGTTTCTCAACATCACGCTCCGGCTCAGGAATGTACTCATCCAAGGTCTCGACCAGCTTCTGAACCGCAGGAGCACCAATATCAGAAGTGTCACCTTCAAGGGCCTTCAACGCAGAACCCACAATAATGGGCGTGTCATCACCAGGAAATTCATACTGATCAAGCAGCTCACGAATCTCCATCTCAACTAGCTCAAGCAGCTCTTCATCGTCAACCATATCCGCTTTGTTCATGAACACAACAATGTAAGGAACGCCAACCTGACGGGACAGCAGAATGTGCTCTCGGGTCTGGGGCATGGGGCCATCCGCCGCAGAGCAAACCAGAATCGCTCCGTCCATCTGGGCGGCACCCGTAATCATATTCTTGACGTAGTCAGCGTGCCCCGGACAGTCAACGTGCGCGTAGTGGCGATTCGGCGAATCATACTCAACGTGTGAAGTCGCAATCGTAATACCGCGCTCCCGCTCTTCTGGCGCATTATCAATCTCGTCGAAGGCCTTAAGGTCACCCCCGTACGCTTCCGCACAAACCTTCGTCAGCGCAGCAGTCAGCGTTGTCTTACCATGGTCAACGTGACCAATCGTTCCTACGTTTACGTGTACCTTATTTCTCTCGAATTTTTCCTTTGCCA
>NZJB01000118.1 GCA_002691885.1 Gammaproteobacteria bacterium | reverse complement strand
CGATGATGTTGGCAATCACCGTACCAAAACTGCCGCCGCCAATCACTGCTATTTCGCTCAAGGCAGTACTCCTTTAAATATAGAAGTATTCGTTCTCTTAGCGGCAGACCTGCCGCTTTCTCCATTAAATGAGGCCCCGCCTCACAAGCGATTACTGAGGNCCAGANTCGNGGTACAGANAATTNAACCCGCAGTTCCANATTCACTCCGAAGCGATATCAAAACGTGCCCGNCANATCGCNACTCAGCTATNGAGCAGTGATTGCTCATANACCGCCTATCNAAGCTATGCGACTCGACTAAATGAAGGCCAGAGAGTCATAAATCNGAGCGGCCTNTCGCTTGTCAAGCNTAACAGACTNGATCGGTAGGAAAGCTGGCGGCTTTCTAAANTAGCTGCACGGAACAAAATAGTGCTGCATAGCGTCACAATCGCGATACCAAAATAGAGACCCAGAAGCGGGAAGGCACCGGACGAAGCTTTTTCATGAATGAGCGACTGGAACCCAAAGGTAAGAGCTGTCGGCTTAGAGGCTACTCAAACGTATGTCGAAATAGCCTCGATTAAATCAATAACAGGCGCGGGGTAGATTCCCAATCCCAGCAGCAGTAGAAACAAACAAAGAACGACCCCGTAGGACCCTGAGCTAAGCCGAGAAGACATTGCNGACTGNTCTAAGTCGGAAGCAGNCTCCAGCATCCGATAGATAATCCGCAAGTAATAGTAGAGACCGATGCCACTACCAATNATCAATGCAGCCANTAGCGGCCACANCGCCGCTTCGACGCCGGCAAAGAANAAGTAAAACTTGCCAATAAAACCCACAGTCAGCGGAATACCGGCAAGCGAAAGCATCATTGCGGTGAACACCGCCGCCAGTAGCGGNTGCCTCCAGAACAGACCTCGNTAGTCGTCAATGGTGTCGAGTTCGCTGTCGCTGCTGGAGACCATTGATATCACGCCGAAAGCACCCAATGACATAATGACATAGGCGACGAGATAAAAGCTGATCGCCTCTATCCCCACCTGGCCCTCGACGTAGTAGCTTGCGACCACCGCAATCAGCAGATAGCCCATATGTGCGATAGAAGAGTAAGCCAGCAGTCGCTTCACGTTCGGTTGCAGCAGTGCCAGCAGATTACCAGCTAGGATCGAAAGTATAGCCAACATGGAAAGAACAGCCAGCGTGCCTGACAAAGTCATCGCTTCGGAAACTGCAATGAAGCGTAACAGCACCACGAAAACCGCCGCCTTACCGATTGTTGCCAAATATGTTGTGGCAGGCAGCGGAGCACCCTCATACACGTCTGGTGTCCACATGTGAAAAGGCGANAATGACAGCTTGAACGCGAGCCCGGCGATAATCAGCAGCAGTCCGACAGAACTAAATCCACTCCCNAGACTGGACTCTGACAAATCCACCAGACTGGAAAAGGCCAGAGTGCCCGTTTGCCCGTAAACGAGCGCCATCCCGAACAGCAGGAATCCGGATGCGGCGGCTGAGAGAACCAGATACTTCACCGACGCTTCCAATGGATATTTATCGGCCTTGCTGGAATGTACCGTGTAGGCCACCATGCCGTAAAGCGACATACTCAGCGTCTCCAGTCCCAGCAAGGCACTGACGAAATGATTACTGCTAGCCAGCACAACCGCTCCGACAGTTGCGACGCCTAACAGCAGGAAATATTCCTCACGNTCATCATCCAANCCTTCAAGAAAGGGGTAGCTCAGCANCGCTATGAACATGGCACTCAAACAGATTACCGCTGTGAAGAACAAAGAATAGGGGTCGATAATTAAGAGCGGAGTGAGCTGTTGATTTGCATCCGGCATCAGCATCACAGCGCCCACTGCAGCAAGAAACAAACCCGCAACAGTGATGATCGCTGTCCCCGGATAGTTNCGACCAATGGCGATCGCAGACATCGCGAGCACCACCGTGCCGGTCAGCACCAACACAGGCGATAGCAGAAGTAAATCGGCTGTTGTAATTGTCATTATCCACCCTCGAGAGAGGTCAAAAGCGTCTGAGCAGAGTCTGACAACAGCTGTGCCAGCACTGGCTCAGACATGCTCAAGAAAGTCTGAGGGTATAAGCCCATCCACACCAGACCAAACATCATCGCGGCAAAGTAAAGCATCTCACGACGGCTCAGATCGATGAGATGCGAATCATCAAAGCTCGCGTTGTTATATTCACCCTGAAACACTTTTTGCAGCACCCACAGCGAATAAACGGACGCCAGAATAAGACCGAATGCTGCGACGACGGTCAGCGTGACATTAGCCTGGAAAGCCCCGATAAGTGCCAGAAATTCCCCGATGAAGTTGCCAAGCCCAGGCATACCGAGTGCGGCTACCGAGAAGAATATAGCGACTGCGGTCATCTTCGGCACCTTCGGCCAGAACCCGCCCATGTCAGGCATATTTCGCGTATGAATTCTGTGCTGCAGCCCTCCGGCAAGCATGAACAATGCCGCCGCGCTTAGACCGTGCGCCAACATCGTCATCACAGCACCCTGCAGTGCCTGCTCATTCCAGGCATAGACACCGAGCGTCACGAAGCCCATATGNCTCACACTGGTGTAGGCTATCAATCGTTTGATGTCATCCTGCGCAAGCGCCACCTTCGCGCAATACAGTATACTCANCGCCGCCAATGTCATNGCTATAGGAGCAAAGGCCATCGAAGCCTCGGGAAANAGCGGCACTGCAAACCGGATCAGCCCGTATCCTCCAGTCTTCAGGAGCACACCAGCCANTATGACGCTGCCGGCTGTAGGCGCCTGACTGTGGGCGTCCGGCAACCAGGAGTGGAACGGCATGCTCGGCAACTTTGTAGAAAAAGATATGAAGAAGCCCAACATCACCCATATACCCATGTCACCGGGAAGACTGACAGCTAGCAAGTCGTGGTAGTTGAAGCTTAGAGCACCAAGCTGCAGGTAATGAAAATAAGCCAGAACTAAAATTGACACCAGCATCATCATTCCTGTCACCTGAGTGAAGATAAAGAACTTCATCGCCGCGTAATTCTTATTCTCATGCCCCCATATGGCGATGATCAAATACATAGGTATCAGCATGACTTCCCAGAAAAAGAAGAACAGAAATAAATCCAGCGCAGTAAAGACTCCTACTACACCTGCCAGTGTCCAAAGCAGGTTGAAGTAGAAAAAGCCCGACCGCTCCCGCACCTCGTCCCAGGCCGCTCCGATGGCGACTACCCCCAAAAACGCGGTTAGCATGAGCAGCAGGACGCTCAAGCCGTCAGCAGCAAGGTAAAACGAGATACCAAACCGGGAAATCCACGGCGCTTCGAAAACGGCCACCCACGTTGAAGTACCCTCAGCGCCCAAGAGAGAAAACATCAGCGCAAAATCCAGCAGGACTGTTATTAGCGCAATAGTNCTGGGCATATTTGGATTGATNCGTTCAGACAACCAACATGCCAAACCNCCGACAAACAGAACCGAAATAAGTGTGACCAGAATCATAGAGTGGCTCCTAACGACACCATCACAACCAGACCNCCTGCGATNGTCANGGCATACCAACGCAAGGAACCNGTTTGCGACCTCACGATGAGCCCGCTGGCCGCTTGTGAAACTNCTACAATCAATGCGTAGAAACCGTCAACAATATCTTTGCGATTAGCCCGAGCGAGAAAGAGAAAAGGGCCGACAATCATTGCATTATACAGCGTATCGAAGCCCCAACCGCCAAACCAGAAAGCGTGCAGCTTCTTGGCTAACCCGCTAGCCATCAGCTTATCAACAGAGAATGTTTTCGACATAAAGAACAGATAGCTGACGGCGACCCCGAACAAAGGAACCGCAATCATGATGCCATGAATCAATCCGCTGACGTCGTGCTCCCCATGAGCTTCTCCATGATTGAATACAGCATCTAGGGGAACATCAATAGAGCCTCCGACAAGCGCCAGAATCATCAGGAGCAGCAGAGGGCTATTCATGTGCCAACCCCCTACTTCTTTCTCAGGCGGGTGTTCAGCATGACTGTCGCCGAAGAAGACAATGAAGAATAGACGAAATGTGTAGATCCCGGTAAAGAAGGCTCCAACCACGCCTCCCAGCCAGAACCAGACCCCCACNCCCTCTAACTCAAGCGCACCAAGCAGGATTTCATCNTTGCTGAAATAACCTGAGGTATAGGGGAAGGCGGTCAAAGCCAGACTTCCAATCAGAAAAGAGAAAAAGGAAACCGGCAGCGCTTTACGCAGCCCTCCCATCTTAAATATATTCTGTTCATGATGAAGGCTCAGTATTACGGTACCTGAGGCAAGGAACAACAGCGCCTTAAAGAAAGCATGGGTCATCAGGTGGAAGATCGCGGCAGACCAGGCTCCAACTCCAAGACCGAGAAACATATAACCAATTTGACTGACCGTTGAATAAGCAAGGATGCGCTTAATATCCGATTGNGTCATCGCAGTGAAACCGGACAACAGNAGCGTTATCANACCNATTANCGCCACCAACAGTTGCACTGAAGGCGCCAATTCAAACAGTGGATGCGTTCGGGCGATAAGATATACGCCGGCGGTAACCATGGTCGCCGCGTGGATAAGGGCGCTTATCGGCGTTGGNCCAGCCATCGCNTCTGGCAGCCATGTCTGGAGAGGAAGTTGCGCTGATTTGCCAACNGCACCGCCCAGCANCANAAGGGAAGCCGCAATCGCGAAGCCTGAACCTACCGACCACTGCGTTTCTGCAGCGTGCAGCATGTCTTGTATATTCAAGGTTCCCAGTTGAGCGAACAACAGGAACAGCCCGATCGCCATTGAAGTGTCCCCGACTCGAGTCACCACAAATGCCTTTCTGGCTGCATAGCCATTTGCCGGATTGGTGTACCAAAACCCAATGAGCAAATATGAGCACAATCCCACGCCTTCCCACCCCAGATAGAGCAGCACCAGATTGTCACCCAGAACCAACATCAGCATCGCCGAAACGAACAGATTCATGTAAGAGAAGAAACGAGCGAAGCTGGGGTCGTCGGACATGTATCCGGTAGCGTAGAGATGAATCAGAAAGCCTACACCGGTAATGATCAGCATCATCACCATCGACAAGCCATCCAGATAAAACGTGAAGCCCGGGGTAAATCCGCCGACTGACATCCAGACCCACGCTTCATAAGTAAAGTGTTCCAGCCCGGAATTCAGGAACTCAACCGCTACTAGCGCCGCTGCGGCAAAAGCGAGACCAATGGATCCCGCACCTATTGGGCCNGCGATATGCTTGGGAAGCCGACCGCCAGTGAGGACAAGAGCAAGAAAGCCAAGCAGCGGAAACGTAGGCGGAAGCCAAATTAGTTCAAGCATAATCCTGGCCTCTACCCCTTCATCTCGCTCAGCACGTTGATGTCAACCGTTTGATATCGCCTGAACATCTGAATGATAAGTCCGAGGCCAACCGCCACTTCTGCTGCGGCAAGCGTCAGAATCATCAGGAACATCACCTGTCCTTCCGCATGCCCCCAGCGCGCAGCNGCTACAATAAANGCGAGCCCGCTGGCATTTAGCATGATTTCCAACGACATCAGGACGAATACGATATTCCGTCGCGTCAACACTCCAATCAGGCCAAGGCAGAATAGAATGCCTGCCAATATAAAGCCGTGCTCAACCGGTATAGTTTCCATTGATTGTGATCACTCTTGCCCTATTCCCTAATAATTTTTCTTCTGTCTGCCGAGAGCCGCTATCTCTTCGCTAGGTGATAGGCAGAAACCAGGCCCGCAAGCAGTAGAATGGACGCCAGTTCAACCGCCAGCACGTAAGGGCCGAATAACAGTGCGCTCACCTCCATCACTCCCACCCGCGTCACCGCCATGTCCTGATCTACCTGAGACAAGACATTAAGCAACTGGCCCAACAGCAGAGCAGACATCACCCCAGGAACCAGAAACATGTACCCCGCAAGCCATCCTCTTTCCTGGTCACGAGTATGTTGCCCCAAGTTGAGCATCATAATCACGAAGAGAAACAGTACGAGGATGGCACCGGCNTAAACNATCGCCTCAAGCACTGCGGCAAAAGGCGCTCCCANAACGTAAAAAATAACAGCAACCGCCAGCAGCGAAAGGATAAGGTANAGTAAGGCATGCACAATGTTGGTTTGCACAATAACGGCAAATGTTGCAATGATCGCGATGGCCCCAGCCAGATAAAACAGAAGTGTCACGGCATCAGACTCCTCACATTAACAGGCTTGGCTTCGTTGAGCGCCTCACCCTTATCCTTACCGCTGATCTGTTTACCAGCCACTCGGTAAAAATTATAGTCGTGATACTTTCCGCAGCCGCTGATAAGCAGATCTTCCTTTTCCCACACCATGTCCTGGCGGACATACTCAGCCATTTCAAAATCCGGGGTGAGCTGAATCGCATTGGTAGGACAAGCTTCTTCACAAAATCCGCACATAATACAGCGCGAAAAATTGATTCGAAAAAATTCGGGGTACCATCGACCGTCCTCCATCTCGCCCTTCTGAAGGGCGATACAGTCAACAGGGCAGGCAACTGCGCACAGGTTGCAAGCAACACAGCGCTCTTCCCCGTCAGGATCGCGACTCAGAATGATACGGCCTCGCCAACGGGGAAACATGTAAGGCTGTTGATCAGGGTATTCAACCGTATCAGCTTTCACAAACAGTTTCTTGAATACGCCCCAAAGCGTTACGACTTGACTTAACAGAGTATCTTTTATTAANGAATACATAATTTCGATCCAAGCCCTCTGCGTTAATTACTCAAGATGACTGCGCCCGTGACGAGCAGATTGATCAGAGACAGCGGTAACAGAAACAACCAGCCGTAAGTCATAAGTTGGTCGTAGCGGGGCCGCGGAATTGCTGCCCGCAGTAAAATAAAAAACGCAATAAAAACTCCTGACTTCAAGGCGAACCAGACAACTGGCGGCAGAAAGCCCGGCCCCATCCATCCACCGAAGAAGAGCACAGTAATCAGCGAAGACACCAACACAAGTCCGAGATACTCGCCGACAAAGAACATACCGAACTTCATGCCTGAATACTCAGTGTGATATCCGGCGCAGATTTCCTGTTCAGCCTCGGGAATGTCAAATGGCAGCCGATGGCTTTCAGCGATCCCCGCTATAAGGAAAATAACGAAACCGACGAATTGTGGCACCACGAACCACATGCCTTCTTGCGCCTCGACGATCGTGCGNAGATTGAAGCTGCCGGAGAGCGCCACCACACCAAGCAATGAGATCCCCATGAAGACTTCATAGCTCACCATCTGAGCAGCAGCCCGCAAACTTCCCAGCAAGGCATACTTATTGTCTGACGACAAACCGCCGAGCATCACACTGTAGGCACCCAGTGATGCCATCGCAAGAATAAATAGCACACCAATGTTGGATTCGATAACGCCGATGTTTGGTGCGAATGGTATTACGGCGAAGCTCAACAAAATTACTGTCATGATGATCGCAGGCGCGATGACAAAACTGACGCGATCTGCGAACGGAGGTACCCAGTCTTCTTTCGTGAAGATCTTGATCATGTCAGCGACAACTTGCAGCAGCCCGAAGGGACCCACCCGATTTGGGCCCAGGCGCTCCTGCCAGAAGCTGAGCAATCTCCGCTCAACCCAAATCAGCATGGCAGCAACGACAATCACCGTGCCCAAAATAAGCCCTATCGTGAGTGCTGAACCTACTTCCAATGCCATGGCTAGTAGCTCTCCTCGCATAAGTCGCTGACAATAAGACCGCTCAGCCCCTTGCCAGGCAACGATTCAGCGGCTTTAGTCAGACTTACTGTTCCCGCCAAATCGTGAGGNTTGAGCCGTANCCCAC
The DNA here is from genome assembly GCA_002691885.1 of Gammaproteobacteria bacterium. GTDB lineage: Bacteria > Pseudomonadota > Gammaproteobacteria > Pseudomonadales > Pseudohongiellaceae > UBA9145. Next base: position 7,815 of record NZJB01000118.1, on the reverse strand, counting down.
AGTGCACNACACAGCTTCCCTCTGAGATTTTTTCTCGGATACAGGCGACTACGACAGGACCGCCATTGAGTGCTACAGAATCACCTTGCCTGATATCCAGCCGAGCTGCATCGGCCGGCGCCAGTGCAACATAAGCATCTGTCATCCGTTTCTGAATCGCGGGCGAGCGCGCAGACAGCTCTTCACTGCCAAAGATCTGAAAGGCAAGCGACAGGGTCAACTGGTCAGAGTTTCCGTCGCCCCCGCTCTGGAGAGGCGCAAATGGNNCAGCTGATTCTGTCCTTTCCGTAATCAACAGAGTACCGGTATGCCCTTGCTTNAGTTCACCATTAACCTCTTCCTGGAATTTACTGATTGACTGATTGGAATTCCAGCTGGGCGCCCAAGTAGACCCGAGGATAGAAGCGTCCTTCATCGCTGGCATGCCCTCCATCGAAAAGGCCATAACTGATTCACCATCTGCTGGTTGCTTGGGCTCATGGACATTGCGGTTAGCAATCATTGCCGTACGCCCACTGTATCGATGAGATTGTCTCGGAATTTTTAGCCCGGCCACAAATTGCGAAAGGCGCGGCACGAGACCATCGAGCGACCCAAAGCTCTCTGCTTCATCACTGCAGGCTTTGATAATGCTGTTTATGTCAGCTTCGCCATTGGTCAGCCANCTCCACCCNGGCTTGGCGTCGGTGACNGCCTGATGTACCCGAAAGCTGAGCTGCGCCCTGCTTTCGTAGTTCACATAAGTCGACTCTTGCTCTGAAAATGCAGTCACCGGAAATACATGTGTAGCTTTAGCTGTTGTAGCACTGTGCATCTGATCTAGAACTACCACAGTCTCTGCATTNGATAGCGCGTTATCAACGCTGACGGTTGGTGCNCGCCGATACAGATCGGTCTCCAGAACNATCACTTTGGAGANCTCACCCGCGGCGCACTTCTCCANTGCAGCACCNANCCTTTGCTCCGGGCCGACCAGTAGTTCCAGACCCATCGTGTTAGCTTCTGGGAGCATCAGGGCCAGATGCGAAGGCTCTTCCCCACTCAGAGCGCGGGCGATATTGGCTGCAGCCTGAACCATTTCAATGCTGCCATTGCTGGAGCCGGAGATAATTAGGGGACGCTTTGCATTCCTGAGCGCCTCAACTACCACGACNAGCNACTCATGTTGTCGGTCAGTNAGGCCGGTCGGCGTGGCACCTGCAAGCGCCTCCGCAACAGCGAACGCAAATTTGGCCTGCTCTGCGCAGGTTCCGATGAACGTTTGCTGCGCCACGTCATCAAGACGGGATGCTGCGTTGCTGAGAANAAAGAGCGGACTGCGCTCCTGCTGCGCCAANTCGCGGACCGCCGCGTCNTGCCAAACGGGGATGTTGTTCAGCGCAGCCAGTTCANCGGCCTTGTTCCNCACACTCTGACGAACCGCGAGGGCTATGCGCGGCGCGGTGTTGGTGATGTCTTCTCCAACGATGACTACCGCGTCTGCCTGCTCGATTTCCCGCACGCTGGGAGTATGAAAAGCCTTGTCTTTGTGCAACTCCAAAATCAGCTGATTAATCGCATGCTCGTCGTCGCCTAGACCCGGATAAAAGTTAGCTTCGCCTACGAGCTTTCGCAGGGCATAGTTTGACTCATTGCTGCTGCGTGGAGACCCAATACCGATAACTTCACCTTTCGCCAGATCCTTGAAAAGCCCATCAATCTCTTCATCTGACATTTCTTTACTTACATCACCGACGACCTGCACGGGAGTCTTAACACGCTCTTCGCCGTTAACATATTCCCAGCCAAAGCGGCCCCGATCGCATATAAAGTAGCCGTTCACCTCACTGTTATAGCGATTAACGATACGGCGCAAACTGCCATAGCGCTCTCCCGGAGTAATGTTGCAACCANTCGAGCATCCGGTGCAGACGCTTGGTGCAGTCTGTAGGTCCCACTTGCGCGTGTACGCTTGCGAAAAAACCTTATCGGTGAAGACTCCGGTCGGACACACTTCGACNAGGTTACCGCTAAACTCGTTCTCCAGCGTGCCTTCTTCGTGACGGCCGAANTAGGTGTGATGGTGCGATGCCTGAGCAGANAGATCAGTACCACCGGCATAATCATCGTAAAAACGAACGCAACGGTAGCAGGTGATGCAACGGTTCATTTCATGACTGATAAACGGGCCNAGATACTGATTGTGATGAGTGACTTTTTTCTTGTCATAGCGCCGNTAGTTGTGCCCTGACATCAGAGTCATATCCTGAAGGTGACATTCCCCGCCCTCTTCACAGACTGGGCAATCATGAGGGTGGCTAATCATCAGACTTTCGATGACCCGCTCACGCATATCGTGAGCCTGTTCGTCAGCAATAGAAATAAGAGCCCCATCGCTCGCGGGCGTCATGCAGGCCATGACGATGGTGCCCTTCTCGTCGTTTTCGTCCCGGTACTGTTTTACTGCGCACTGACGGCAGGCCCCGACAGAACCCATACACGGATGCCAACAGAAGTAAGGAAGGTCAAGCCCCAAGGACAGGCACTCCTGCAACAGATTGTTATTGGGATTTACCTCGTACTCATTCCCATCGACAACAATTTTCGACATCTAACTTAACTCCAACCCCCAAACTTAGTCTTTATAGGTACAGCGCTTCTGCTTTATGTGTTCTTTGAAGTCATCTTCAAAATATCTTAGACCACTTCCCAAAGGTGCAGTAGCACCGGGAGCAAGAGCGCAGAATGTGCGACCAGGCCCCATGTAATCAACCTGCTCTTTCAAAATATTTAAGTCCTTTTCGTTGCCCCGCCCCGCTTCAAAGTCCCGAAATATTGTATCCACCCACGGCAACCCGTCTCGACAGGGCGTGCAGAAACCACAGGACTCATGGGCGAAGAACTTCATGAGATTACCAATCATTCCGACAGGGCAGGTCTGATCNTCNAGCACGATCATAGTNCCAGTCGCGAGTCTGCTGCCTCCTTTCTGNGANATCTCATCGTAATCNAGGGCAAGATCCAAATGCTCGGGCAACATAAAGTCGGTCGAACCACCACCGGGTAAAAATGCCTTCAACCCGAGACCGTCCTGCATNCCACCCGCCTTATCCTCGAGCAGTTCTCGAATGGTAACTCCAAGCGGCATTTCCCAGACCCCCGGGTTCTTCACCCGACCGCTGACGCCGAACATTTTCGTGCCGGCATCGGCACCCTCTCCTAATTNCTGAAACCAATCGATACCATAGGTGATGATTCCCGGAAGATTACACAGCGTTTCGACGTTATTTACGATGGTCGGCTTGCCCCACAGACCACTAACCTGTGGGAACGGAGGCTTNGCTCGAGGGTTAGCCCGTTTGCCTTCCAAGGCATTCAGCAANGCGGTTTCTTCCCCGCAGATGTAGCGACCCGCACTGGTATGCAGGATAANNTCCAACTGAAATCCAGTTCCNAGAATATTGTCGCCNAGATANCCTTTGTCGTACGCCTCAGCGATTGCCTTTTTNAGTGTTTTTACCGACCCGTGGTATTCACCGCGCAGAAATATGTAGGCCTTACTGGCTNCAATTGCNAAGGCACTTATTANCATACCTTCGAGAAGAAGATGNGGGTCGCCCTCCATCAGGAGGCGATCCTTAAAAGTTCCGGGTTCCATCTCATCCGCGTTCACCACCAGATACTTTTGCTGTGGCGATGACTCTCCCTGCGGCACNAAACTCCATTTAAGTCCGGTCGGAAACCCCGCNCCTCCCCGCCCTTTGAGGCCCGATGACTTGATCATCTCCAGAACATCCGCAGCACTCATCCCCGCTGCGATCTTGTGTAGCGACTGATAACCGTCGTTCGCCTCGTATGCGCCGATATCCAGCGGCGGCCGNGACATGTCGATATTTTTTGTAAGCGGATTAGAAANCAATTTACTNCCCACTTGCTATGTTTCAATTAAAGGGTNTTACGNGNTTTTATTCCGATANTGATCGATAATTTCATCNATCCCGGCCTTGGTCAGATTGCGATGCAGATCATGCCCAACCATCATCACCGGCGCATTATTACAGTCGCCCAGACAGGGCACCGGAATTAGCGTAAACGCGTTGTCTTCCGTGGTCTGGCCGAACTCAATATTCAATTTTTCCGATAGGTAATCTTTGATGTCGTCGCCGCGGCAAATCCAGCAACTCACACTATCGCAATACAGAATGACGTGCTTGCCAACCGGTTGCCGGTATATCAGATTAAAAAACGTGGCCACGCCTTCCAGATCAGCGACTGATAAGTCGAGATATTCAGCAATCGCCAACAGCGATTCGTCTGAAACCCAGCCCTGATGATTCTGCACAATCTTTAGGGCCTCAAGCCCGACGGCCTGACTATCCGGGTAGAGCGTTTTTTCATGCTCGATTTCGGATATTTCGGCTTCCGTCAGGACTCGCGCCCTGTTCTTGGTGCTGGCAATAACTTGTGAACTCATTTGCTTCTTGTCTGTCTCGCCCGCTCAGGCCGTTGTATCCTTCCACTTATCGGCTTGCTCGCCGGTAGATACCGAGTCTCANCGGTCCACATCAGCCATGACAAANTCGATACTGGCGATGATCGCGATCAAATCTGCCACCATGAAGCCACGACTTATTTCCGGAATCATCTGCAGATGGGCAAACGANGGCGTCCTGATCCGCGTCCGATAAGATGTTGTGCTGCCATCGCTCACCAGGTAATAACTGTTGATGCCCTTGGTAGCCTCAATTCCGATAGTGGCCTCGTCAGGAGGGATAACCGGCCCCCAGCTGACACTTAAAAAATGGTTTATTAGGGTTTCGATGTCCTGCATGGTTTTTTCTTTTCGAGGAGGCGTCGTCAGCGGGTGATCTGCCTTGTAGTCACCNGCAGGCATGTTATCCAGACATTGCTTGATNATCCGGAGACTNTGGCGCATTTCCTCAACGCGGATCGCGCAACGGTCATANCAATCCCCGTTGACCGCGATCGGTACGTCGAATTCGTAATTCTCATAACCGCTGTAAGGTCTCTGCTTTCGGTAATCCCACTCCAGACCGGTCGCCCTCAGACCCGGTCCGGTAACTGCCCAATCGAAAGCTTGCTGTTTAGAGTAGGCACCTACCCCCTGAGTACGGCGCTTCACGATACCGTTGTTCATTACCATCTGGTCGTATTCATCCAGCCGGGGAGGCATGAATTCAAGCAACTCTTTGATCCGCGCCTCCCAGCCATTCGGAAGGTCCTGCGCAACCCCTCCTATGCGGAACCAGCCCGGATGCATGCGTGCACCACAGATCGACTCAATGATGTTGAAGATGCGTTCCCGCTCGACAAACATGTAGAAGATGGGAGAGAGCTGGCCTACGTCCTGGGCAAAGGTTCCGTAAAACAGCAGGTGACTGCATATCCGAAACATTTCCGCCAGCATAACCCGGATCGTCTTAGCCCGCTCAGGCACTTCAATACCGGCCATTTTCTCAACCGCCATTACATACGGCAGATTGTTCATCACGCCGCCGAGATAATCGATTCGGTCGGTGTAGGGAATGAAGGTATGCCAGGANTGCCTTTCCCCCATTTTTTCAGCGCCGCGGTGGTGGTAGCCGATATCAGGTACTGCGTCGACTAAGATNTCNCCGTCTAGCTGCAGAGCAATCCGGAAAGCCCCGTGAACGGAAGGGTGNTTCGGTCCGAGATTGAGAAACATAAACTCCGAGGTATCAGACTGGCGCTTCATTCCCCACTGCTCAGGATTNAACAACAGCGCATCCTGCTCGAATGCTTCTTGNTCATCATCAAGCGAGAAAGGTTCCATCTCAGTCGCTCTGGCCGGNTGTTCTTTGCGCAGTGCGTGTCCCTTCCAGGTAGGTGGNAATACAATGCGGAACAGNTTCGGGTGCCCCTCGAATTCGATACCAAACATGTCCCAGGTTTCCCGCTCATACCAGTTGGCACTCGGCCAAAGGTCGATAGCGGTCGGCAGCTTAAGATCAGCATCCATCAGCGGCACCTTAACCCGCACGTCACAGTGCCCGGAGAACGATGTCAGGTGATAGACCACGGTAAATTCTGAGGCAGGCTGCCCTGCTCGGTGCACCCTCACCCGCTCGTCGATGCCTGTTACATCCAGCAACATCTCGAATCTTGGTTGACTTTCATCCCGCAGAAATTTCAAAACGTCTTTGATGTGAGCCCGATCAACCCAAAGAGTTGGAATCCCGTCAACCGTCGTCTGCAGGCATAATATGTGATTCGGCAACGAATCGTTGACCTGAGAAACCACAGGATCGATCGGGTCTACCGGAATGATGATTGGGGCGCTTTGCATCAGATTATTAGTGAGAGTGTCTATATATATGCTTGAATTAGCTCAAACTTCATAGGGCGGTCTAAGTTCGGTCGCTGCGATTCGGGCATCATGTCGCGACTCCCTCTGCACCGGATTCGCTTCCCGCTGGATAATACCCTGATCATTGATGACCCAACTCAGCGGGCGACGTTGCCGCCCGATGGATTCCTGTAACAAAATCAGCCCTTGTAGCAGGGCTTCAGGCCGTGGTGGGCAACCCGAAACATAGACATCAACTGGCAGGAACTTGTCNACACCCTGAACAACGGAGTAGATGTCGTACATCCCACCNGAGTTTGCGCATGATCCCATGGAAATCACCCACTTGGGCTCAAGCAACTGATCGTAAAGTAGTCTGACAACAGGCGCCATCTTGCGGAATACGGTACCCGCAATCACAATCATGTCCGCCTGACGAGGCGTGCCACGAATGACCTCTGCTCCGAATCGGGCAAGGTCATGTCTTGCGGTAAAGGCCGTTGCCATTTCTACGTAGCAGCAGGACAGACCGAAATTAAACGGCCAAATAGAATTTTTACGCCCCCAGGCGACCATATCTTCGAGCTTGGCCATCATCACGTTCTGACGAATAAAATCATCGACCGCGTTACCACCAGGTTGCGGGGAAGCCGCCTGTTCAGCTCGCTGTAATTCCCAATTCATAGCTTCAGGGCCTTTCTGTTTACCACGCCCCCCGGCCCCTTGAGATCGGCCAACTCGCGACGCTGTGTTTCGGTCCGCCAGTCCAGCGCACCGATACGCCAGAGGTAAACCAGGGCGACAATTAAAATAAAGATGAAAACACTGATTTCAATGAACCCGGGCCAGCCTGCTTGCTCTACGGCAACTGCCCAGGCGAACAGAAAAACCACTTCGAGATCAAAGATAATGAACAGAATGGCCGTAAGATAGAAGTGAACGGAGATCCGGAATTGCGCGCTACCAACGGATATAATCCCCGATTCAAAAGGCGTATTTTTGTACTTACGATTGATCTTTTGGCCTAGAAAAAACGAGAGCCCGAGCATGATAACCACCACAGCGAGTACCAGCGAGGCGTAGAACAGGAACGGGGAGAGCGTTTCAATATAAGTAGGTGATTCTTCCAAGACGTTAACCGATGCTATGGCCTAATTGATCCAGTAATTCTAANTCTGGGTCTTGATGACAAGNCCTTGCTCNTGTTTACTGCCGTCCCGCATTGANNCTGGCACCACGATTTTGNTNACTCACNNANNCAGCANGAGNNAANCATAAAACCCCTATGTGATAGTGGTCACGAATGATTTTACCGCTGCTGCGGAAAGGCTGTTTGCTGTCCCAACGTCGCTACCAGCGAGGCGCCTACCGGATGTATGGTCGTTTTCCAGCTTCCCGACGCTCACTCAATCCCGATTCTCTTCGTACCCGGATTTTACCCGATTACGAGCTTTCATTCGGCCTCGTATGCGGTCCAGAGATCGCGCTTTACGAGTGCGGAAGAAGTT
>NZJB01000117.1 GCA_002691885.1 Gammaproteobacteria bacterium | reverse complement strand
GAGCCGGATCGGAATCGTAGGCCGCATCATGCAAAGGGCGTTTCGCCGCTAGTTCAATAACATAACCATTCGGGTCTCGAAAATAGATCGAGCCTATAAACCCGTAATCTGACTCTCCCCGGGTTTCTATACCTGCCGCTTCACCTTTGGCTTAAATGTCCTGAAGATAATCAGCACGGACTTCAAGCGCAATGTACAAGTCAAAATCCCGCTGGACTTTGAAATCAAAAGGCGCTTCTGGCTCTTCGAAGAAGGCGAGAAATGAGCCATCCTCCATCTGGTAAAAGCCGTTCAGCACCACGCTGTTCCGCCCAGAATTGGTTACCTAGATTTCAAAAGCTTGTACAAGAGGCAGGCTGAGAAACCCTTCGTAGAACCGGCGCGTCTCTTCTGAATCCTGACAGCGGCAGGCGTTGTGATGCAAGCCTTTAAAATCATATAGAGCCAATCAATTCGGTCACTGCCGGGGCGGAGGAGGCGTCCAGTCGCAAGTCTCGCAGTTAGGGTCCCGGTCATTTTCTGCCATGACCTTGAAAATAAAATCGCGCCACACTTCATTGGGCTGCCACACCGTATTCATGTCGGCTTTGGCTTCGGCAATTGGAGCGTCTTCAAAAAGGACGCGATATAAAAAACTGAAAGCAGTCGCCCGAGCGTTCACTTGACAGTGCAACAACGTCTTTTTATCGGTATTGCGCTGCATAGAGTCTGCGAACGCGTAAAAATCATCGGATAGCGGATTAGAGAAATCCACCGGCACCTGCATGTACTCCATCCCCAGTCGTTTCACGATCTGGTCTTCATCAGGCAACGCATTCTGATTATTGGTAAACGCAATATATACGATCCGCTCAAACCCCTCGTCCGCAACCAACTGCAGTTGGGCTTCGGTGGGTTGTCCGGAACTGGCGAAAGACTCACTGTACTGACGGAAGTTGGTAATCTCCTGCAGAGCAGAAGGCACCTCTTCAACGGCTTTCGCAGATTGCCCGGCTAAGATGAGCAGTAGAGCGCTCAGTATATGTGTTTTCATGACTTCTCCGAATATCAGACGTTATACGTGCGGTAATAATAACAAACACGCGAACGAGATACCGTATTTCCCTGTGAGTCTCCGCCTCACAGTCCCTGCTTATTTTCGTGTGGGCAGAGAGCGTGGTATAAGCTTACAGAATGAAAGAAGAGATTCTGGCCCGATGGACCCACTCCCATAGCTTTGGTCAGGAAAAGAAACGTCCAGGGGAGCTGAGAACGTTCATCGTAATAACCCTAACCATAGGCATGATGGCAGTAGAAATTACGGCTGGCATTGCTTATGGATCGATCGCGCTGCTAGCTGACGGTCTGCACATGGGTTCGCATGCTGTCGCTTTGTCGGTCAATGCTCTTGCTTATGTCTATGCCCGTCGGCAGGCCTTGAGTGGACGCTTCAGCTTTGGCACTGGCAAGGTAAATACGCTTGGGGGCTATACCGGTGCGATTCTGTTGGCCCTTTTTGCCTTACTGATGGCCTGGGAAAGCTGCCAGCGACTATTAAANCCGATAAACATTGTATTTAACCAAGCGATCGCTATCGCCACGGTTGGTCTGGTTGTGAACGGTGCCTCAGTCTTTATCCTGGGGGACCAGCATGAGCATGCCCATGAGCCCGGTCATCATCACCATGAACACGATCACAATCTGAAAGCGGCCTATCTGCACGTCCTAGCTGATGCCTTAACCTCGCTGCTGGCGATCGCGGCCCTGCTCACTGGCAAATACTTTGGCACACTCTGGATGGATCCAGTTATAGGCCTGGTCGGCGCCCTCATCGTCGCACGTTGGTCCTATGGGCTACTGAAGAGCACCAGTGCCATCCTGTTGGACACGCAGAAATCTGATGGGACCATAGAGATTATCAGCAATCTGATAGAAGCATCCGGAGAGAACCGAGTAGTGGATTTTCATCTGTGGTCAATTGGATCCGGTCTTGAGGCTGCACTAGTCACCGTCGTGTCCAGCGCACCTCAGTCACCTGACTATTACAGACAGCTGATCGGGAGCCAGCATGCTATCGCGCATCTAACGATCGAAGTCCATGAATACTCAGAGCAGGCCGCTGTTTCAGAACAGTGAGGGTCATACGGCGCGCCCACAGTGAACCGCTTCTGGCGCCAAATAACGGTATCGTCTGCGCCTATCTGATTCTCGAGCCGCTGAGATCACCCTGAGGAGTAATCAATTCGCCGGAGTCAACTCCAGTGTTTCAAACAGCACGGATTCAATCTTCTCTCTTGAATAGAATGCGGGGAAGACCTGATCGTTAGCCCACTGGTCGAAAAGATTATCATAGAGCGGGCTATTTGGGTCCCCTGACTGTCCGGGCGCATTCATACCGAGGGTGTTGTCCCAATCCCGTGTATCTACGAATATCCTGAAGGAGGCGCCGGAGGTTTGGTTGTCGCCGCTGCCGGTATTGCCCAGAGTGAAACTGTTACCCCCTCTCGGGGCCGGCCCAACATCTAGCTGCGCCCTTAATTCTTCGCTGACCGCTGAACTGAGCGGGTGACGAATCAGCGCATGCTTATAATTAGCCTGACCATAGACCCAGTCCTCCGTATTTGGACCCAGCTTTTCGCGCAAAATGACGACACCCTCAGCCAGGGTACGCAGTATAAATTCATCACGCCCAGTTAGCGGATCGGGACCAAAATCCCCATCCGGTGCCAGCAGCATATCAATCGCCGTTTTCATCCCGACAGTGAGGAAATCCTGTGCTTCGGCGGGGACTTTCAGCGCGTTGATGTTGTCAAGCAACTGACGCTCGAACGCCACGTAAATACCCGCAGTTACGGAATCACGATCGAGCACAAAATCCCAGTCGAGTAACAGTTGACGGGCCTGCTCCACCTGCGGGTCGGCTGCACGTAAATCCTTTAAAAAAGGGACGAGACTTCGTGCAGGGATAGACAGGTAATCATGCTGAAGGGCAATCATATCTGACATATTGAATTTACGGCCGGACGCCAATACCTCGCTGCCACGGGCCCAGCGATACGGGTCTGTCCACGTGTAACCGATCGCATCAAGAAATTCGAAGTCTGGCGGCGTATAGTTACTGTTGGAAGTTTCAATGAAACCACGCTGGGGATTCAGATCATTAGGTTTGGCTTTGATGGGCAAATAGCCATCCCATTCGTAGCGACCGTCGCCGGGCACTGGCACCATCCCGCTGAAGTTTCTTCGGATCGGCGCAATGCCCACTGCCTGCCATCCGATATTGCCATTTCGATCCGCCCAGATCATATTCTCGCCAGGAATGTTGCTGTAGTTTGACGCATCACGAAATTCTTCCCAGCTCTCGGCCTGATCCATTCTCAACGAAGCAAGGTAGGGCGCCCCACCGTATTCCATCCAGGCAGGTCGGACCGCATAAGCGAGATGTTTTTCAGCGTCCTCAAAGACTACCGGCCCGTGTCTGGTGTATTTCAACTGGACGACTTCGGGGGCCTGACCACGCACAGGGATACTTTCCTCGATAACGGACATAGATTCCCACTGACCGTTATAGCGATACTCATCGGGGTTATCAGGGTTGATTTCGTAGACAAGTAAATCTTCACCATCGGTGTTAAACACCGTAAGGCCCCAGGCCCCATACTCGTTATGACCAATAGAGATCCCGGGTATGGTCGGTTCGCCTCCGCCAATCACGTTCCATCCCGGCCCGACCAGATGCGCCCAATAGCGCAGCGATGGCGAGGACTGAGCCCGATGAGGATCATTAATCATCATCGGCCAGCCATCCTGAGTTAGATCCCCGCTGACAACCCAGTTGTTACTGCCAATGTCATCTAGATCAAATCGCTGAACCAAGTCTGATTCCATATTCAGCGTTGCAGCTAACTGTTCGAATGCGATAGCCTCGTTACGAGCAGACACTACAACAATATCTGTCGGCTCGAAGCGAATATTCCGCCTGTAGGCATTGTACAAACGCAGGACGTCATTCCGAAGTAGCGAATCGCAGTCGATCATGGGGTCAAGACTCAGATCAGGCTGATGAGGGTGAAAGTACNGCAGTTCGCGAACTCGCTCCTCACCAATGGAGCAGACAGCACGTCCCACGTTCACTTCCAAACCGATATTGCCCAGCAACCCTTGGTGACGAGAGATCACGACTTCTTCTGTCCAGTGCTTTGGTTCGATACCCAGCAATTTNAATGGCAAAGGGAGATCCTCTGGATTTTCCATAATCTGATCNATGAAGGCGTTTACACCGTGTACAAAAGCACCAATGATATCGACACCATTGGGATGGTAGTGCTGCAACTCTTCTCCCATNGCACCACGGAATCTGAACAGGCGAGCACCATGGTCCCGCTCTATCGCCTTGGGTCCGAGAATTTCTGCCATAGTGCCAGTGGCTCTCGCCCGCCAAATTTCAAACTGAAAAAGACGATCACGGGCTGCACTGTAGCCTTGCGCAAAAAACAGGTCGTGCTCCGTTTCCGCGTAGATATGAGAGATCCCCCACTTATCTTTGAGGATCTCCACNGACTGCTGCAAACCCTCAACCTCGAGTGTCTGCCGCGTTTGGGCTGAAACAGAGACCGAGACGCCAAGCAGCAAAGTCAGGAGACCGATCGAACGCAGTGTGCTTTGGATCATTTTGAATATCCTCTGTGAGTTAGAGTTGGATCGGATTTGTGACCTACCAGAGCCTGCAAAAGCTCGAGTGCTTCAGANGCTTTTCCTTGTGGCACAAAAACATGATCATGGTAGCGGGCAGCAATGACGTTAGCNGGTATTCCGCGATCAGCCAAANGGGAGGAGACCGCTGCGGTGAGTCCGACNGCATCAAGGCTGGAATGCACACTGAGGGTGATGCCTTTGAACACGCCTNGATAGTCCAAACCCTCTGCATGCGCCTGCTCCTGAGAGATAAGGAGACTTAGCCCTTCTGATTCACTAAAGCTTGCCAGCGGTTTCAGCCGAGACAGACTATCCGATATTGGGTCTGTGACCGTGCAGAAAACATAAGCCCCATCAAGCAAAATAGGGTCCAGCTCAAAAAGTAATTTACCGAGGTCGGTTTCGCCTNACAACGTATGCTCNTCCTCTCCTATGGATGCTGACACCCNTGCCAGTTTCCCGAGCGCCGGCAAGTANCNGANGGAGTGATGTCNTGAGATTCTCTATNTCTTTTTGTTTTCTTGTTGTTTTATCTTGTATTCGCAAGCTCAACGCGACGTTCCATCAAATGGGGTCCGCGACAGACCNAGACAGTCATAACTACACTATCATTAGTTCAAGCGCAAATTCTGCCATTGTCTTGTCGGAGTCTGGAAGCAAGCACCGATTCACTCAGCCACTCCGTCCGCACCGATAAACTGCCGCATCACTCTCAACACTTCATCNGGCTCGAAGAGACGCCCGCCCTGCTCTGCAAATCGTGTCAGCGCGGACTGNTCAGGAAAACTGAAATAATTGCCGCTATNAGGCTGTGCANGACGNTCGAGAGCGAGACCACGGNCCAGAACCTCGACCGCATCCAGAATGCGAGCACAGCCCAACTCGTAAAGCGACAGGACATGCCACAAATACGAGCGACCAGGCTGAACTGGAAGTCGTGTTGTCGTCACGATGCTGCCCGTATCTATCGTCCTGTCTTCTATAAAATGCAGAGTTGTTCCTATTTCGGACTCTTTATTCAACAATGCCCAAAATGTAGCCATAACGCCTTTATAGTCAGGCAATAAGCCAGAATGAAGATTCAGCACCCCGTGCTTGGGCAACGAAATAGCAGGGTCACGAAGAATCACCCCATAACGCAAAGACAACACCAAATCCGGTTTTGACTCCGCGTAACGCTCGTGCCCGGCAGCATCATTTATCGCATTCAGAGTACNNACACCTCCAATGACCCGCTCTGCCAGCTGCTCGAAGCTGAAAAGCGCTTGACCTTCGCGCCCGAGACCTGAGGCGCCAGAATCCAACAGGGGCGCNATCAGACCATTTAATAGATCCTGTTCCACAAATTTCAGAAGCTGCAGAGGGACGGCCAGAGGTTTGCTGCCGACCCGCGAAGAGAGGAACACTGTCACTTGATGCTCAGCCAATCCGGGTATCAAACGATTCAGCGCGAAACAACTGGCAAGATCACGATTCGTAAGAATAGTAATGTTCATTTGGGATATCTTTCGCTGTTAATTGAATGCATGCTGTTTCCGCCCACTCCTATCAGGCAACCGGCCTANCATAGGTCATGCTGNACCACGCTGTGACTATGCTCTCCGACGGACACGAACTCCAGCCGCTGATTGATGCAGGCAGGTCGCTCTTCGGAGACATGGCTGACATAGATCAACCGCGTGTGAGTCTGGCTGGTAATCAGATCGAGAACCCAGAGAATCAGCTGCCGATGGTAATCGTCCAGACCCACACAAGGCTCATCTAGAATCAGGACAGCAGGGCTTTTCACCATCGCGCGGGCGAGGAGCACCAGACGCTGCTGACCGAATGACAGTTCATGATAGTAGCGGGCCTCATAGTCAGCCAGGCCAAGACAAACGAGCCACTCTTTCGCAACAGCCCGGTCGCTTTCAACGCTGTCGTCGTAGAGGCCAACAGAATCATAAAGACCGCTCACCACTACATCCAGAGCCCTCCAGCCTTTTACATACTTGTTATGCAGTTCGTTACCCACCAGCCCAAATCGGGACTTGATTTCCCACACTGTCTCGCCACTTCCTCTCTGCTTTCCGAACAGCCGCACTTTCTGGCCATAGGCCATATGATTCTCTCCGCAAATCAGACTGAGCAAAGTTGACTTGCCGCATCCGTTAGGACCCTCAATCAACGTGTGGTGGAAGTTCGTCATGCGCCAGGTCACAGATTCTAGAACCCGTTTGTCTCCATAGTTAGCATGAATATCCTCGAGATCGATAATCACTGTGGACGAAGCGGATGCGGGCATCTCAGTAACTTCAGCTTGCGGCAGGCTATCTGGCAATTCAGGGGGCCGGGCCATCCGCTCTCGAAAATGCTGGGTGTCAAGGACCTCTGCAAGCGGGCCCTGTCTCGTCAATTCCAGATTTTCAAGCAATGCGAGGTGCGTAGTACCGGGCAGAATGTCGCGGTGTCGACGGCACAGCAGCAGGCTGCTGAAACCCGATTCGCGAAGCGATTCAATGCAATCAATAATTCGTTGCCTTGATGCATTGTCTATGCTCTCCAGAGGATCATCGAGCACAATAAGCTTGTGCGCGTCGCCAACTGCAGCGATAAGTGCCCTGCCAATAAGCGCTCGCCTGATCTGGCCAGATGAGAGAAACCGGATCCCCTTATACAGTAGCTTCTTGAGATCCAGCTGATCTACTATCGATTCACACGCATCAGACAAGCCGTCATCCGTAGCAAGGCCTGAGCGCAACAGCTGCATCACCGTAGTCCCCGGATCTTCGGCGCGATCACTGTATTCGCTCATATCAAGCCTGTTGTCCCGCTGCCACAGGCGTTGCTGCTCTTCAAAGGAAACCATCAGAATATCGCGGCCTGGGTCCAGCCCTTCTCGATACGTGACATAGTTACCCGATTCGAGTCGCTTACCGGCGATCAAGTTCGCTAGCAAAGTCTTCCCAGCTCCGTTACCGCCGAACAGACACCAATGCTCACCCTGCCGCAATGAGAAATCAGTAACACGTAGCTGCGACTGTCGATTGATTCGGCAGCTGGCATGGTCAATACGCAGCAAACAGTCCTGGGAACTCATACGAAGTAATTTCCTCAACAGGTTTTGTTAATTGTGCAGCCCAAGACTGCGCAGCAATTTGGCCACGGCACGGAACGGCAACGGTCGGGTGCTGATATCTGGTGGTAGGGAGAAATCAGACCGACTGGGAATGCGAAACGGTTCGCGATAGCGGAGTTTGCCGGGCCGGCTTTCCATCGGCGTGTAATATCGACAATTTTCAAAAAAATAATGCGTTACCTGCGAGTGCCTGCTGCGAGTGATATCTTTCCGGTCGGCACCACCATGAAGTAGATTCGCGTGCCAGATAATCGCCTCCCCTTTCTCGAGTATGCCCAGTTCTGGCTGCAGCCCATGCTCTGCAATAAGATCCTGAATGCGTAATTCATAGGCGTGGTAATTCGAATAACCCGGCCCCAAACCTAAATCCTGCATTGAGTAATAAGGGAGCTTGTGGCTTTGGGGATAGTAAATTAAGGGGCCATTCTCCGCGTCAATTTTTTCAAGCGCGACCCAGACGCCCACCATAAAGCCGACCGGGACGGTATGGAAGTGAATGCTGTCCGAGTGGGGATATTGCGAAGTGCCTACCGGGAAATTCAATGTCTGGAAGGGCAGGGGCTCACGACCCATAAGCATGCGCAAAGCACTTAACACACTGTCATGCACAGCCAGTTGTCGCACTGCGTCGACCTGTTTCCAGCCATCCTGATATCGTGTGACCGACAGCGGGTTTTCTACATAGGCTGACCCGTAGAGAGGCTGGACCTCTGCAACGATCTGATCCAAAAGCTGCTGATCGAATCCAAAATCTATTTTCAGCAAACCCTGGTCGGAAAAAGCCGTCAGCTGCTCTGGGCTCAGCGCAAAACCCGTATTAGCCACAACGGCTGGATCTTCAATGCTCATGGCATGGTCTCTCGCTGAATACACTTCATCTGTGCAGGCTCGGAGCTGAAAAACGCGAAGGGCCCAAAGACTTCCGGGGCGGGGCGAATCCGAGCTCTGCGGTCTGCGAAAATACATTCGTGCCCAGACGAACATCTGGCATCAGTGCAAATCGCGAATGGTTATAGCACTTTTCACGCGCGGAGAGTATCTTCAACGAAGCGAACGATTAAGCAGCACTTGAGAGGGAAACACGATGAAGCGNGGCAGCACCCCAATCGACGGAAAACCTTTTCGAAANATCTGGCTGCGCCGTGTGCTGGCCTTCTCTCTCGGCTTCAGTCTTGCCATCTGCAACGGATCAGCCACCGCTCAAAGTTCCGAGNAGCAGTCNGTCCANAACACGGTCAACCAATTCTTTCAGGCGCTGGCCGAACGTGACCGAGCACTGCTGGCCAGCATCACGTTGCCCGGATCCTTGAATATTTCCACTTCAGTTTCCAATCAAGGAACGGCACAAATTCGCATTCAGAACCATAAACAGTTGTTGGACAACCTCGGCGGAGAAGGNCCGGCCTTACTTGAACGGGCCTGGAACCCGACCATATTGATCAGACGCGATATCGCCACGTTCTGGGCGCCTTATGACTTTCATGTCAACGGCGCTTTCTCCCACTGCGGCATTGATTCTTTTCAACTGATCAAGCGGCAGGGTCAATGGTTCCTCACCAACCTGAGCTGGACTGTTGAGCGTGAGANCTGTGAAGTCAGCCCGCTGGGGCCACCGGACTTCTAACTGCGCTCGGCCCACAGCAGGCACGAAACGCTGAGAGCGGCCTCACTGCGGCACAAAAATGTTGGTTTCGCCACCGGTCTCTT
The DNA here is from genome assembly GCA_002691885.1 of Gammaproteobacteria bacterium. GTDB lineage: Bacteria > Pseudomonadota > Gammaproteobacteria > Pseudomonadales > Pseudohongiellaceae > UBA9145. The sequence continues at coordinate 13,581 of NZJB01000117.1, read as the reverse complement.
GGGCCGCACGCACCATTCCGAGACGGCCGACTTGGTCATTGTCAACAAATCTGCGCAACAGTTCTGGATCAGCTATCGAATTAGCAAGAAACCGCTCATCGTTAGNCGTAAGACGACCAACAATAATCGCCCTGCCCGGCTCTCCCTTACTGAACGCAACTGTATAGGCCTCAATGATTGCCTGCCCTGCGGGCCTTTCCGTGAAACGGGGGTACTTCAGACCATCTACCTCCGACTGAAGCGATTGAAAATCAGGCAACTGCCAGGNTTCGTTGTNCGGCTCACAGGAATAGACCCCGCTGGCATGCTTGGTGAGNTATCCCCCATTGGCAGTGACCAGACCGTAGGCCCCGGGCTCTTTCCTAAGTCNCTCCACCATGCTGGCGATAGCATGCATCGAGTAATTATTGCCCGGACCACCGAAAAACGGCAGACCACCTGTTACCGTGAGACCGCGTTGGTCCTGCCGGTCTAAGCCTAATTCATCACAGGCGATTGCGACTGCGGCAGGAAAGCAGGAGTAGATGTCAAAGTAATCAATCTCATCCAGTGTTTTACCTGCCATGTTGAGGGCCTGGCGGGTGTTCAGTCCAAGGGCCGGCGAGCTGGTGTAGTTGNCTCGCTCAGACACTAGAATCTGCTCGTTAGCTTCACTGCATCCATGCAGAAAGACCCACTTTTTTGGATTTATCNCNAGTGCTCTGGCGTGGTCTACAGATGTCAGAATGACCGCCGCTCCCTGATTGACGCCATCCATGGCGTTAAGCCACTTGGGGTAAGGCAGGCAGATTAATCGATTCTCATCTGTTACCGTGGNAAGTTCGCTGACTGAACGTGGTTCTGCATAACTAGCGAAGGGATTCCCCGCCGCGACNGCATTAAACGGTTTCATCATCTTGGCCATGGCGTCGAGATGGGTGTCCAGACTGTGACCCGCNTGTGCCCTTAGGGCACTCTCGNACAGCGGATAAGTCTGAATAGGCACCCCCAGACCGTGGGCAAATTCGTGGGCTGTGGCCAGCGACTCACCAATACCTCTGTCTTCAAAGGGTCGACNGTCTGATTCCTGCCAGTTAAGCGAAAGATTTTCGCGGCGCGCGAGTTGGGCAGTCTTCAGCGCCTCTCCACCCACTACCATAGCCAGTTTAAGCTCACCGCCCACGATCCGAGAGGCCATCTCATTGATATATTTCTGAGGAGTATTACCCCCGACATTGCCATAAACGCCTNGCTCAGGATTCAGGCCTAATCGAGATGCAATCGCGTAGGGCGGATTTTCGGCACGTCCGAATGGATTCGGTGAACGAGGTCGATTCCAGGAGTCGGGAAAGATTCTTATGGACACTAAAGCGTCAAGCGTCTCACTCACCCGCTCGGCGGCACCAGTATCCTTGAGCGCTGCAGCGCCGGCAGCGGCAGCAATCCCCATGGGCGACAAACTTTCCGCCGGCGACCTCCCCCACTCCATGTGTTGACCGATGCCAACAAGAACCGGTGTTCTCCCATGCACACTGGCATAGCTAAGCGTCATATTTGCATCCATTTCTTAGGTCAGATTGCCAAAAAGCCGACAGTCAAAAGCTAATCCCTGCGTGGGACTTTTTAGCACGGCGTATGGCTTTCTCGTACTAGTTCTGTGCTTTCTGCCAAGCAGAGCGAGATGCAGCAGAATGCAGTATTTCTCTATTGGTGTTGATTGCTGGCGGCTCTGATTCACCAAAGATAGCCCTTACCCAATGACCATCCGTCGGGTTAGGGAATATGATGTTCTTTGCACCAAAATTTCGTCTGTTTTCACTTGCTAACAATCTACGCTCATCTACATCTGTAACGTAGTAATCTCGAGAAAAGTCATTAAGGTTATCTCCTAACAAAACGACCACCTCATAGTCCTGCATAATCTGTTGCTGAATTATTTCTTTGTTTGATGATTCCCTGAGGACTATCAGATGATCACTTTCAACCGGTCCAAATCCTGCTGTTTCAAGGTTTCTTCTCGCCAGATCAAACGTAGATTCACCTTGATTTCTATTTGTAACGAAAAAGATATCCACATCATTNAGTCGACAAAATTCAGCGAATTCNATCGACCCTGGGCTTGGTGTAAAAAGATCTTCTTCGACCCAATCGTCCCATTCAACGTCGTTAAAAAAATCATTTCCTGAAGCTACCATNTAGCCCCAGTAAGAATTTGAGAGCAGCAGGGTTTCGTCTACATCTGATATGATCGCTAATGGCTTCCCAAAATCAGATCGTTTTGACAATGCTGCTTCCACCTGCATTCTGGCAATATTGAAACCTTGGTAGTAGAGCGCAGCATGTTCCGCTGCCGTCTGTTTCCAGGCAACAGCGTATGCTANGTTATTTTGCTGAGCGTTAAGAGCGGGCGAAATCATCGTCAATACGCCGCACATTACGANATTTCCTGTTAAGGTATTCCTCATACTTTCTCTCCATAATAGGAAGACTTCCTTTAAAACTAAAATATAACAGGAAAAATAATGGATCGAACCAACACNAGAAAACTCACAGNATTAGCCACACTAATAATAACCGTATCTTTTTGTTATGACGTTTTTTCTCAAGATTATCGGATTCTTGTTACCAATGATGACGGAATAGAGTCGCCTCTGCTTCATAATCTTGTCGCAAACTTGGCTTCGTTAAGCAGAGTCGAGATAGTAGTAGCAGCACCAGATCAGAATCAATCAGGCAGCAGCCAATCAAGTGTAGGCGGCCCACTGACTGTAGAGAAAGTCAGCATAGAGGGCGCGGCCGAAGCTTATTCAATATCTGGAAGGCCGGCAGACGCAGTGCGCTTCGCTGTAGCCCAGCTACAAAAACCAAATAAATTCGATCTGGTGATATCGGGAGTTAATCGCGGTGCAAACGTTGGCAACGTTTCCCACTTATCTGGAACCGTTGGCGCTGCAATGGAAGGCGTGTATCACGGTTTACCCGCAATCGCTGTTTCACAGGAGGTGACAGGCGTTGATACAGATACATCCGCAAGATTTATATTGCAGTTAGTGGAGCGGTACAGATCTTTTGGCGCTCCTCAGGGAGTTGTGATGGCCGTCAATATACCGCGAGGGGAGCTCAAGGGAGTCGCAGTGAGATCGATGGGAGATTCGTATTTGAAGACGGAGTCCTACAGCCCCAAGGGTGACTCGGAAGGTGGATCTTATTTTGAGCCGGAGCGAACGATAGTCCAGAGCACAAATGATTCGACAGACACTTACGCTTATCAGAATGGTTTTATTACCATAACACCACTAGATTTTGACTGGACTGCTTATTCCATGATTGAGGACATAGAAACTTGGGATCTTGCGCTGCCATAAGTAAGTGTATGCAGCTCAAGTCTGACAAATTTGCTCATAATTGGTAAAGCGAGTACTTCTTCTCTCGTTGGTCACCTAGCAGCTGTATGTATCAGAAGGCGGAGAATTTCAATTTGATACCGATGTAGGCCGCGAGACCTGCTGTGTTGTAGTCTAAAATTTCTCTATACTCTTCATCCAGCGTATTCTCGATCCGGCCATACACCCGCAGCATTTCCGTCATCTGAAACGACGCGGTGAGATCCAGGACACCGAAATCCTCAAGTGCAATCTGACCAATATCAATTGCCTCAGCCTGCGACCGATAAAAAGCATTCACAGTCATCCTGTTGTTAAAACCCGCGAAACGTAGACCAAAATTAAAGAGATGATTCGGCCTCCTGAGCCTTTGACTACCATCGGGACGGTCCGCCTCATTGTAGGTATAGTTCGCACTCGCCTTCAGGGCTTTAGTTATGCGGTAATCAGCAATTAACTCGATACCTGAAGAGACTCCGCGGCCTAAATCCTGCAGGTAGCCACTGTAACCTACGAGATCGAAGACTATGGCGTTACTCACACTTTGGTCGAATATGATGGCTTCAAGATGGTATTTCTCTGCGTCTAATTGTGCACCCACTTCCCAGCCACGGCTCTCTTCTTGAACAAGCGGACTGCTCGTCGCCGGAGGAAACGCATAAGGGCCTCGATTGTATTGAATTTCAAATGGGCTAGGTGCCCTGAATCCGCTCCCCAGCGCAGCCTTGAACTTCAGGGTGCCAGCCTTTGTCTCTAACAAAAAAGCTGTACTGAGGCGGAAGCTGGTGTTCGCACCGAAGTCCTCATTGTCATCGTATCTCAGGCCCGCGGTGAGAAAGAAAGCTTGCGAGAAGTCACTGAGAAGCTCGACGAAGGCTCCTTGATTTTTCCTACCCATGCTGTTGGCTGCATCTTTTTGATAATCAAACCCCCAAATCAGATCGACACCATCCAGTGTTGTCGCTGAACCGATGTATTCGCCACGGACTTGCTCACCCTGGCTGCCAAAAGTCGGCACAGATGCGGTAAAATCTTGTCTTTCAGTTCTTGTACGTGTGTAGGATAGCTCATGGCTGAACCCCTCACTGAGAAATTCTAGACCGAGGCGACTGGCCTGCATTCCGTAATCACTGCTGCAATCCCCTGTCGGCCCCAATGACCCGAAACAGCCATCATAATCATTACTACCGTCTACTTCTCTATGCACCAAGTCGAGCCGCCATCTCTCACTCAATGCATAACCCAGTCGCCCGTGAAGCGTCTGATTTTCGTACCCATCTTCATCGGCAATTAGATCTGATGGACGGTTGTTGAATCCGTCGGTATCGAAATCAGCCACAGACAGGAAATAATCCAGCGATTCAGCATGACCTATCAGGTTGCCGCTCATCTGGCGCGTGCCAAATTCGCCAGCCTGCGCTTCAAGGTTCAGTTCAAATGGTTCAGAAGGTGACCGCGTGTTCAAATTGATGACACCACCGGCATCAGCCCCGTACGCCAGTCCCTGAGGGCCTCTCAGTATTTCTACGCGGCCAATTCCGCTGCTTACTAGGTTAGAGAAGTCAGTGGCAACTTGGGGAGCACTCGGGTCTTGTAGGCGCATTCCGTCGAGATAAGTCAAGGTGCGAAACCCTTCTTCCCCTCGGATGCGCAGAGTAGTGGCATTACCTAAACCACCATTACTACTGGCCGCAACTGCCGGCATTTGCCGGATCACATCAGCGAGTGCGAGCGTACCGCGAGCGTCAATTCCTTCGAAATCCAGTACTGAAACTGAAGTTCCTAGCTGGCGCGCCGGGATGGGTATTCGATTAGAAGTTACAATGATTTCATCGATTGCCACTTGCGCCTGAAGCTCAGCAGGTTGAGTCAAAAGCAGCGCGACAAGAATAATTACTGAAAAACTGCGCTTAATGTACGTTGGCAAAACTATTCCCCATACAGATTTCGTGACGCTGACTCGTGTCAAAGCGCCAAACAAGAACTGATGAGGGAGAGACAAACGTGGACGCGGAGCCAAACGCTCCAAGCAGCCACCGACGCGCCCTCCGCTACATCGTGGAATGCGCTCACGGCAGAGCCATCGGATAGCTGCCGGGCGCAATTGTGATCTGGCTGGTATCGGACTCGTTCCGAAGCTCTGGGCTCAGGACTTACCGTTGCGGGGGCAGCGTCGGATTCGCACCGACTTCCCAATTAAGTGACGCCGCGCTCAACATCGCGTTAGCACCACACCGGATACAACTCGGGCGGAGTATGACCGGCTACCTCCGGCTTGTAAAGCAACAAGCCGCGATCGGTGAGGTGTTCAGACCATATAAAAAGCTAAGGCCATTCCCCTAACGTCACGCCACCTCTCTCTGCGCACAGCATGCTTGAGCGCCCGACACTCTTGACGCATGCCCCGCTGCCGATCACTGTATCAGCACAGCTGTCCATCGACTGACTTTCGTAAATTACTCGCAGTTCCCTTGAAGCCATCTCGCCGGTTCTGAATACAGTATTTTCACGGTTTCCGCCGGCAGATGGTTCTGCTCCTCGAAAGTTCTGTCTCAGTCTGTAAAAATGCCGGTCAGTAGAGGGGAATTACGTTATGGGGGAATCGAATGTGAATGCGAGATTGATGATTCTGAGCGGCTTGTTGATAGCCGCTCTCGCGGCCTGTGGATCGCCTGAGGAAACCACATCGGAGCTGACTGAGAACTCGGAGATTACCGAGTTGCACGGAGCAAGCACCGCAACGGGGATTGATGATCCATACATCTGGCTGGAAGAAGTCAACGGCACCGAAGCCGCTGCTTGGGCAGCTGAGCAAAACGCGCTCTCCGTTCCGCGGCTACAGGGTGATACCAGATTCGAATCAGTGCGTGACGAGATACAAAGTCTGCTTACATCAGACGATCGTATCCCCACACCTGATCTTATTGACGGTCAGGTCTACAATTTTTGGCAAGACGACAGCCATATCCGCGGCCTGCTGCGACGCACCAGTCTTGCAAGCTATGTCAGCGACGATCCGCAGTGGGAAACCGTTATTGATATCGATTCGCTCGCCACAGTGGAAAACGCCAACTGGGTTTACAAGGGACGAAGCTGCCTTCCCAATAATCCAACTCGCTGCTTGTTACGCCTGAGTGATGGCGGCAAAGACGCAGTTGTCCTGAGAGAGTTCGATCTTGACGAGAAAAATTTCGTCGATGGCGGATTTACCGTCGCTGAATCAAAGAGCAATGTCGACTGGCTCGATGCTGACACACTGCTCATCGGCACCGATTTTGGCGAAGACTCACTAACTAGTTCCGGCTATGCGAGAACCCTGAGAGTCTGGCGCCGAGGAACCAACATAAACGATGCGGAGCAGATCATTGAGGTTGATTCGCAAGATATGAGCGTTGGCGTGAATACTGTCGAGGACGGGGGATCATTGTACAGTTTTGTCACCCGTCGGCCGGATTTCTTCACCGAGCAAATCTGGCTGATTACGCCTCAGCAAACTCTAGCGGAAATTCCCTTCCCCATCGATGCAAACCTGCAAGGCGTATTTGGCGACAAACTGATCGCGCTGATGCGCAGCGACTGGTCACCAAACGGCCGCACCTACCCCGCTGGCAGCCTGATTGCCATGGATCTTGCAGACAGCGTCAACAGCGGCAGCGCGACAGGCGTCAACATATTGTTGAATCCTCTCGCCGAGGCGCAGCTTGACGCCATTACGTCGGTGGCCATTACCCGTGGCTCAATCTATGTCGCCGCTCTAAAAGATGTGTCCGGCACACTCTTGAGAATAAGACCATCAGAGGACGGCAACTGGGAAAAAACCGGCATTCAGCTGCCTGAGAATGGCGCAATCCGGCTCGTGAGCGCAGACCCTTTCAGTGACACCCTGATGGTGAATTACCAAAGCTTCCTGACCCCTTCCACGCTATACCTCATCCGTGATGATGAACCTCCCCTCACGGCCAAGGCTTTGTCACCACAATTCGATGCCGCACCTTTTGTCGTCGAGCAGCACTTTGCCGAGAGCGCAGATGGGACCGCGATTCCTTACTACCTAGTGCGCAGCCGCAACACTCCGATGACCGGCACAACGCCAACACGACTTACGGCCTATGGAGGATTTGAGCTGTCCCGGACACCCACCTACATGTCTGCCCAAAGCCAGGCCTGGCTGACTAGGGGCGGCGCCTATGTACTGGCGAATATCCGCGGTGGTGGCGAATATGGCCCTCAATGGCATCAGAGCGCACTGCTTGAAAATCGACAGCGCGTGTTCGACGACTTCATCTCTGTGGCTGAAGACCTGATTGCAAAAAACCTGACAAGCCCGAACCATCTCGGCATCAGTGGTGGCAGTAATGGTGGGCTGCTGGTGACAGCAACAATGGTACAGCGGCCCGATTTGTTTAATGCGGTCATCAGCTCAGTGCCCTTAATTGACATGCTGCGATACCATCTGTTGCTGGCGGGTGCGAGCTGGACCGCGGAATACGGCAACCCCGACATACCGGAACACCACGCTTTTATCTCTGAATATTCGCCCTACCAGAACGTGCAAGCTGGCGTTGATTATCCCGAGATATTTTTATGGACAAATCCCAAAGATGATCGGGTACATCCAGGGCACGCGCGCAAAATGGCTGCGCGAATGCAGGAACAGGGGCATGAGCTAATCTATTTCGAAAATGCCGAGGGTGGTCACGGCGGCGGCGCCAATCTGAGACAACTGGCAGTGACTCAGGCCATGGAAGTAGTTTACCTGCTGCAGCAGCTGAGCGACTGAGTCACCGGTGTAACGTTCAGTCATACTAGGCTCTGAGCAGCCAAGGAATCCAGCATGACTGTCTGGCCTTGGCTCGTTGTGCTGCTGATTTACCTGTCGTGGTGTAGGCGCGAACAGCCTCTGTCTCGCAGAATCGGGCTGAACACAGTCGGGATAGGGCTGCCAGAGACCGAGTGACACGATGCCGCGCTCGCGCTTTTCGAACGATATTTTTACAAAAGTAAATCATGAAACAAGTCTGACGAGGCAAGCCTTATGATCTTCTATTTAGCACCCAGAACCGTCGCTGTCGCTTCTCACATCACGCTGGAAGAGGTCGGGGTAGACTATGAAACTCGGGTATTAGATTTTTCGACCGGTGAGCAGAGGAGCGACACTTATCTAGGCATTAATCCTAAAGGGCGCGTACCGGCCCTTGTCACAGAAAAAGGGATAATCACCGAAACGCCAGCTATTCTGCTCTATCTTGCACAACGTTATCCTGACGCAGACCTGGCGCCGTGGAAAGATGCTTTCCAACTGGCCAAGCTTCAAGAATTCAACGCGTATCTGTGTGCAACTGTCCACGTTGCCCACGCACACCGAGTCAGAGGCGAGAGATGGGCCGATGGTGAAAACGCCCTAGAGGCGATGCAGCGGAAAGTTCCGCACACCATGCGAGCGTGTTTTCAGTTGATCGCTGACGACTTCTTTCAGGGTCCCTGGGTGATGGGGCAGTCCTACTCCCTCGCTGACCCCTATTTGTTCACCATCAGCAACTGGCTCGAAGGAGATGGGGTAGACATCAGGGATTTTCCCAACATCGCCGATCACAATCGCAGAATGCGTGAGCGAGCAGCGGTGGCAAAAATCCTGCCTTTCCATGATATCTGAGCGACATCGGAAGCTTTCACACAGCGAGTGAGGTGCTTTATCCTGATTCGGCCGTGACGGTTGAGGAGAATTTGCAATCAGTCGGCAGAGTTGGCACTCTGACAGTCTGACATTCTCATCATAAGTCCAAGGCGCGCGAGTCGCGCGGGACAGGAACCCTAAAAGAGGTCCAGATATGTCTCTCCGCTGCTTCAATGCCCTGGTTTTTTTGCTTTTTTTCTCGACATTAACCCAAGCCCAGACCACCGACTTGAGTCTCATTGGAACCTATGACTTTCCGACCACCACGGCGAGCGCCGAGGCACAGGAGGCCTTTCTCGCCGGAGTTGGCTATCTGCATAGCTTTGGTATGACGCAGGCTCAGGAAGCTTTTCGCGAGGCCCAACAGCATGACCCAGACTTCGTAATGGCGTACTGGGGCGAAGCGTTTACCTACCAGCACCCCTTTTTCGGCGCCTCGAGCGAGGGCCCGGGCCAGGCGCTGATGAAACTGGCTCCGACCCCTGCGCTACGCGCAGCCAAAGCTCAGAACGACAAAGAAAAAGGGTTCCTGCAGGCCGCTGAGGCCTATGCCCTGACGCCGGGCGGTATGCCGGAGCGACGTATCGCCTGGATGGAAGCCATGAAATCGGTGTTTGACCAGCATCCGGAGGATTATGAGGTCAAGGCCTTCTATACCGCTTCTTTGCTGGCCGCGGCGGGTCATTCAGGCGACAGCCGCGAGCGAATAAACATGTACGCGGGCTCTCTGGCACTAGAGCTGTTCAAAGAGAACGACAACCACCCCGGCGCTGCCCACTACGTTATTCACGCTTTTGACGATCCGCTCCATGCACCAATCGCGCTCGAGGCAGCACAGAAATATCGGGATATCGCACCCGCAGTCTCCCATGCCCGGCACATGCCTTCGCATATATTTATTCAGCACGGCATGTGGGAGGAAGTGTCGATGTGGAATGAGTCAGCCTGGCAAGCGGCGCACGATCTCTGGCAACCGGGTGACCGGGTCGGCGATCAGAACCACTCTGGGGACTGGGGGCAGTACGGTGATCTTCAGCTCGGCAATGTTGACCGTTCTGAACTCTGGATCGAGCGCGCGGAACAGACCCTCAAAGAAAATCCAGGTGACGGTCGTTCCTACGCGACTCTGAAAACCATGCGCGCTCGACATGTGATTGAAACGCAGCAATGGCAAATAACGACACTCTCTGACGAACTCAGCGCAGATGAGCTCCTTGCCCTCGGGTTGAGCGCCGCTCATCTGGGCGATCTGAATCTCGCCGAAAGGACGGCAGCTCGCATCAACAGCCTCTCCTCGGACAGCCCTGGCAACACTGGGCTCAAGATCATCTATGCCGAGGTCACCGCACTGCTCAAGGCAAAACAGGCAGAGGAGCTGTTGCTCGAAGGGTTGACAACAGATGGTCTGCCAACCCAACAGGAGGCGATTGAACTTCTAAAAGATGCGATCGCAGTGAGAGAAGCCGGGCGACTTCCCAACGGAGCAGCGACTCCCTTGAAACCCATTCATGAACTTGCCGGAGAGATTAATCTGGCTTTCGGTTTCGCCGATGATGCCGCTGCCCTTTTCGAAACCTCTCTCCAACGCTTGCCAAACCGCCCTCTGTCTCTGCTGGGTGCGGCCAGAGCGCACGCTGCGGCGGGCAACAGCGGCAGGGCCAATGAACTATATGAAGAGCTGCTAACCATCCGACGCGACGAAGCGCACCCCTTTGTGCAGGAAGCCCAGCAGTTTGTTGCCATCAACTAGATGAACCTAATGAGGTGACCTCGTGACGAAATCCAGCAAGGGTCAGAACATAGAACTTGATCCAGAAAGGGTCGCGGCCAATGGTCTGCTTAGCCGGCGACATCTGTTAAGCGCCGCGCTCGGTGGTGCCGGACTCGCCATGGCGCGGCCCGTGATCGGGCAGGAGCCAGGAATTAATTTGGAAATCCCTGCCTGGTCGAAAGCTCCGGGGCCGGGTACCAGCCCGTACGGCAGCCGTTCTGCTCATGCCCAACTGGAAAGACAGTCAGGATTTGGCAACCCGCTTTATCCAGGCGGAGGCGCATCCCGTTCGCCCCTGCAGCACCTGCAAGGAACGATCACACCGAACAGCCTGCATTTCGAACGCCATCATGCAGGTATTCCGGCAATTGATCCGGCTGGTCATAAACTCGTGATACACGGACTTGTTCGTCAACCTCTGGTTTTCGATTACGAAGACCTGCTTAAGTATCAGATGGTCAGCAAAACCTATTTTCTGGAATGCTCAGGCAACAGTGGCGCCCTGCTCTACGGTGGCAACCCGGATGGCACGGCACAAAGCCTTCATGGCTTAGTCTCTTGCGCTGAATGGACCGGGATTCCCTTGTCTGTCCTGCTAGAGGAGGCTGGCTTACTGCCTGATGCGCGCTGGATCGCGGCAGTGGGGGCGGATGCAGCCAGTATGGGCAGGTCCATCCCGCTGGGTAAAGCCATGGACGATTCACTGCTGGCCTTGTTCCAGAACGGTGAGCCAGTGCGCCCGGAACAAGGCTATCCCATGCGCTTGTTCAATCCTGGCTGGGAAGGCAATACCAGTGTTAAATGGTTGACACAGATCAAAGTCACCCGCAATCCACTCCAGTTCCGTGATGAGACCAGCAAATACACCGATACGCTACCGGACCGCACCAGCCTACAGTTCACGTTCCCTATGGATGTTAAATCGCTGATCACTTCACCTTCGGGGCAAATGCGTGTGACTCAAAGAGATATCTATCGGGTGACCGGCATCGCCTGGTCTGGCGCGGGCAGTATCAGACGCGTCGAGGTCAGCGCGGATGGCGGACAAACCTGGGGCGACGCCCTCATCGAAAGTCAGCAGCTTGATAAAGCACTAGTGCGTTTCAGTATTCCATGGCGGTGGAACGGCGCTCCGGCTGTGCTGCAGAGTCGGGCAACCGACAGTGCTGGCAATGTGCAACCGACCCGCGACGCAGTGATTGCAGCAAAGGGGACGATCAATCGCTATCACAATCCCTGTATTCAAAGCTGGGGAGTGAACACCGCAGGCGAGGTGACCAATGTATACGTTTAGACGAATGCTGAAAGCAAGCACTCTGGCCGCCTGTAGCGCGGCGGTGCTGGTCAGCACCGCACAAGAGCAGGTGAAGCTGGGCCAGGCCATCACCGAAGTTAGTCTGGCGGAATTTAATTTGATCGCTGAACCCAGCGGCACTGGCTTTCCAGCCGGCAGCGGTACCGCGCAACAAGGCAGAACGATTTTTGAAAACCGCTGTGCACTCTGTCACGGAAGCAATGGCGAGGGTAACTCCGACGCCACAGTACTGGTTGGCGGCAACATGCAATCGGCAGAGACCCCGCTCCGGACAGTGGGGAGTTACTGGCCCTACGCCAGTACTGTGTTTGATTTCATCCGCCGCGCTATGCCTGCCAATGCCCCAAAATCGTTGACCGACGAAGAGACTTATCAGGTGGCGGCCTATGTGCTTTACCTCAACGGCCTAGTCGCAGAAGACGAAATTATGAATGCGCAAACACTTCCTCAGGTGCGCATGCCCAATGCGGAAGGCTTCATTGACCGAAGCCATATTCAATAAACGCAAGCACTCTTATGGTCTGATCAGTAAGTGCTGCCAGAAACAACAACGAAAGTGCGGTAAACACAAGGAAGCGGACCTATGACCGGACTGCTGGCCAAAGAGCGAATCATTGCAGCACCCGGCTATAATCGATGGCGCGTCCCCGTTGCCTCAATTCTCATCCACCTATGCATCGGCTCGGTGTATGCCTGGAGTATTTATAACCCTCATCTCACACGAATAAATGGCGTCGTCACCAGCGCCGGAGATGACTGGAGCCTGAGTGAAGTCGTCTGGGTGTTTACCGTTGCCATCATTTTTCTGGGTCTGGCAGCAGCATTCGCGGGCAAATGGCTGGAACAGGTCGGTCCGCGAATGGTTGGCGTGGTCTCAGCCTGTTGCTGGGGCGGCGGCTATCTTGTCGGTGCGGCAGGCATCATGACCCATCAGCTGTGGTTGCTCTATCTGGGCTACGGGGTAATTGGCGGCTGCGGTCTCGGACTTGGCTACGTGTCTCCCGTGAGCACTTTGATTCGCTGGTTTCCGGACCGGCGTGGGATGGCAGCCGGCATGGCAATTATGGGTTTCGGCGGCGGCGCCATGATCGGCACGCCGATGAAAGAATATTTTATTCGGCTGTTCTACCGTGCCCCTGAATATCTCGGCACACAATCCCAAGTCGAACTCGTGACCGAAGCCGGACGACGATTTTCTGAAGTAGGCGGCGTACTGCGGGAAGTCGTGATTGTCGGCGCCACCGAGGCCCGCGACATGACACTGCCCAGCCCTGAGGGGGTTTATGTTGTTGGCAGCGGCGCCACGGGCGTCGCCGAAGCTTTCATTCTGATTGGGCTGATTTATCTAGCGGTTATGCTAATTGCTGCATTCTCCTATCGCTTACCCCCGCAGGGATGGCAGCCGGATGGGTGGCAGGAACCCGACGAGGAAACCCGCGATAAGCTGATCACGACGGCG
>NZJB01000116.1 GCA_002691885.1 Gammaproteobacteria bacterium | reverse complement strand
CGAGGCTTCGCGTTTCTGATTTTGGTGTCAGTTAAAAGATCCGTTGTATTAGCCACGGTCGAAAGATGCCAAGGTGCCTGTGTTACATTCTATGTTACATTGAACACCGGATATAGCAAGACCCCGGCGGATCCAAGCGGACTGGAAACGCAGTAAATATCGAATAAAAATAATAGCTTGGGATGCTAACGGACGTCAGAGGATGTCAATTTGGCGGAAGAGGCAGGAGTCGAACCCACCAAGCCTGCTATAAACAGACTTCACCGGGTTTGAAGTCCGGGCACCCCACCGGGGATGATACTCTTCCGGTACTGAGTCTATCACAGGCCTGACCACGCTGTGGAGAGACCCGGCGCGACGGTGATCAGGGGTCCAGCGAATTCAGGCTCCAATCATAGCGGCTGAACCGTATGCGGATCCGACCAGACATCAGCCCAGCCTTCTGCGCCTCCGAAAGCCCGAGAGCCTCTCCGTATTCGGCCAGAAAAGCCGAGAGCGACTCATATCCACCCCAGCCATCCTGAAAATCTTCCCGGTACCAGCGGAAAATGGGAGACACGTAAAGATCACTCCGAATCGCGTAATTTCTCGACCGGTCTTTTAAAAACTGACGGGCATTTCTGTCCAGCTGATCATTCAGTGTTGAGCCACTGTACGCGCGATCTGACAGCGCCGGGCAGCCGATCGCCGCGCAGTTCACAGCGAAGTGAATGCGGGGCTCATGAAAGCGGTCCCAACCGCGAATCATGTCGTGCTCCAGATTATCAAGGGACATCTTCCGTCCGAACAGCTCGACTATCCTGAGACGCCATGCCGCGCCCGGCAGAAACCCTATGTCCCGAATCGACTCAATCCCTGGATAGCGTTCAAGAATCAGTTCAACCGTCCAAGCATTGTAGGCATTGATCAGAAAGGCCAGCTGCTCAGCCTCAGACCAGCGATCAAAATCCACTTTGGACACTGAGGCCAATTCATTAAGATAAGTAGCTAACTTCTGCCTAGATTCCGCGAATCCCTCATAGTCCACGCGGCTTGCAGTGCCGTCAGCCGACAAGTTCACAAATCGGGTAAGCAGATTGTTCCAGGTTTCATGAGAAAAATCGGGCTCTGTCTCTGCGGCCCCGGTTGTCAAGCCGCACAAAAGTGCGCTTGCCAACAATAAAGATTGATTCTTTTTCATGGCTTAAGTCATTGAAAACGCCTGTGAACCGGAAACAACGTCGGTCTCAGCTCCCCAGTTCAGAACCTATCCAGTCATAATAAAATGAAGTATTCTCACCGGCTATCAATTTTACTCGGCACGAAGCCCGCCCGGACAACAAAATAAGCAGTGCCACGGGCCCTGAGCCTCTGGCGAAACCCGCATTCCCCGGACCCGGAATGGCAACGGGCACTGCAAAGAAGGAGAACGGATGCAACACGCTGAAATTACAGGTTGGGGAAAATGTGTTCCGCCTGCAGTCTTGAGCAACGATGATCTGGCCACTTTTATGGAGACATCAGACGAGTGGATAACGTCCAGGACAGGCATCAAAGAACGGCGCATCTGTCACTGTAATTTTTCAGATATGGCTCTGGTCGCCGCCCAGCGCGCACTTGCAGCGGCCAATCTCGACGCCAACGAGCTTGATCTCATCCTGTTGGGCAGCCTGACCGTTGATTCCATGTGTCCCAACACTGCTTCGCTGGTTGCAGATACGCTCGGTGCGAGAAACGCCGCAGCGCTGGACATCAACTCCGCCTGTACCGGCTTCCTGTACGGTTTGCATATCGGCACGAATCTGATCCGTACAGGTGCCCATCAAAAAGTGCTGGTCATCGGGGGCGAGTTTATTTCACACTATATGAACTGGGCACGACGAGACGTAGCCGTTTTGTTTGGCGATGCTTGCGGCGCAGTGATACTGGAAGCGTCCAATCAGCCCGTAGGCCTCATCTCAGCCAAAATCGGCTGTGAGGCAGACGCNAAATATGCNATTCAGATTACCAATCTGGGCTCCGCCTACTCGCGACTGTCGACCGATTTCCTGTATACGGGTTGGAACTTTGAGGGTCAGGAGGTTTTCAAACGGGCCGTGAAAAGCATGGCGCAGGCTTGCGCTGATGTACTCGAAGAGTCTGGTNTGAGCGTNCAGGATGTCAATCTGGTAGTACCACATCAGGCAAACAAGCGGATTCTGGACGCACTGGCGAAACGCGTCGGTATTGATGAGAGTAAAGTTTTCGTGAACGTGCATAAGTACGGCAATACTTCTGCAGGNACCATCCCAGTGGGGCTGACTGAGGCGCTCGAAGAGGGNCGCGTGGCGCCGGGCGACTATATATTNTCTGCTACTTTTGGCGCGGGACTGACCTGGGGTGCCGGACTCATTCGCTGGGGAGACCGGGTTCGGCCGCTTTCCAACTCTGACGCCGAATTGCCTCCCTGTGATAAAACCGCACTGGAAATACTGGAGCCGCACATCAAGCGCTATATTGAGCATACTCAAGCCGGATGATGGTTTTTATCCGGCCGCAGACAGCTTGCAGAAGGTATTCACCTTGCTTAAACCTTATTAGCTTTTGCGACAACTGCCCTCCACTATCAACAAGCTGATGTCCCTGGAAGCGATTTTTATCCTGACTCTGCTGGCCGCCGTGGCCAGCTTCTGGTGGCGGAGCGACAAAATCAAGCGCCTGGCGATCAGATTTGTCCACCGTCGCTGCGCAGCTGAACAGCTGCAGTTACTCGATCAGACCCTTGTGCTNAGCGAGCTGGCACCGGTGCGTAACCAGNTGGGTAATCTGGTCCTGAAACGCCACTATCAATTCGAATTCACCAGTACCGGCGAAGCGAGGCATCAAGGCTCCATCACCATGCATGGACTCCGAGCCGTCAATCTGCATCTTGACCCTTACCTCCTGCCGGACGAGCCGGGTGATTTCCGCTGACAATCAGACTCACCACCCCTGCCGCTCAGTAAATGCAGTTTGCTCAGCGTTTGCGGGAAGTAACGAAACAGCACCGCGGCCCTGACAACGACATAGGCAATCATGGCCCACCACAGTCCCGGAATCCCAAACCNCGGCACAAGCATCCAGCAGGCCAACAGAAAAAACAGCACAGACTGGATAGCGCCATAGCACATCTGCNGCGTACAGGATGCGCCGATGAAGATACCATCCAGCTGAAACGCTGCAACAGACAGCAGGATATAAATCGCCGCCAGATGTGTCAGATTGGAAGCAGCCTGCCTTACGGCNGGCAAATCTGTCAGACCAGCAATCAGATCCGCGCCGACAAGCAGAACTATTGAAGCCAGAACAGCCGCCGACACTGCAGCCAGCACACTGGTCCGCTTGACTGCAGCCATGAACTGCAGCGGATCACCNGCGCCAAAAGCCCGACCCACGAGACCCTCAGCAGCGAAAGCAAACCCATCCAGAAAAAATGCGCTGAATGAGATCATNTGCAATAGAATATGATTAGCCGCCAGAGCGATATCTCCNAATCTGGCTCCCTGATTGGTAAAGAACGCGAACGAGAAAACCAGCAGCAGCGTTCTGATCATGATATTGAGGTTAGCAGACAGCGACTGCGCGAGTTTCTTTCGATCGAATATTTTCTCAAGGGGCCAAATAGTTTCGCTCGCCGGACTTATCTCGAGCAGCACCTTGTGCAAAAGAGCTGCACCAAGTAGCACGGCACACCATTCCGAAATGACTGTTCCAAGGGCGATGCCGGCCGCGCCCAGCCCGAGGAAACCCGCAAGCAGGATGTCCAGCACAATATTCAATCCGTTGAGAAAGAGCTGCAGCGCCAGGAGTGTTTTACTNCGCCCCATCCCAACGAGAAATCCTGTGCCTACAAACCCAATCAGAGTNGCAGGGGCGCCCCAGATACGAATAGAGAAATACATCGCTGCGATATTCTCCACATCGTCACTGCCGCTCAAAAACGTGAAGGCCANCCANTGAACCGGCAGCTGCAGCGCCACAAGGAAACAACCCAGACNAGCTGCGAGAAGCAGAGAGCGACCCANNACGGCACGTACCTCCNGANAATCTGAGGCGCCANCAGCCTGCGCCACAAATCCGGTCGTGCCCATCCGAAGAAAGCCGAAACCCCAGTAAACAAACGAAAAGATCAGCGCACCAAAGGCAATCGCGCCGAGGTCCTGGGCTGACCCNAAATTGCCGATCACCGCCGTATCCACCAACCCCAGCAGCGGCACGGCNGCATTGGCGAGTATGAAAGGCCAGGNGAGCCCCATGACCCGACGATACGCAAGAGAATAAGTATTCATGGACAAATCCGGAGTATCGCCTTCAGTCTTCGAGTTTTTCCTCTTGCGCTGAAGCGCTGTAAAGCGATCGGTCCAGGCGNCCCGCTCTGGCCAGCGACTCTCTCAGGACAAATTCGATCTGAGCATTAATACTGCGCAGGTCATCGTTTGCCCACTTTTGCATCGCTTCGAGAATATCCGGGTGAACTCTCAAGGGAAAAGATTTTCTTTTCATCAGAATCAGGCCTGCGGGTCATCTGCCACGCTACAGCTTTCTCACAAGTGTCATAGGTCAGCCTAGGTGTACAGACTACCGGCATTGACTACCGGAGAAGCCGCGTGCTCTCCACAAAGGACGACCAGCAGATTACTGACCATGGCCGCTTTCCGCTCCTCATCTAGTTCAACGACATTCNGATCTGAAAGCTTATTCATGGCGAGGTCTACCATTCCGACTGCACCTTCGACAATTTTCAGCCGAGCGGCAACTATTGCAGACGCCTGCTGCCGCTGCAGCATGGCGTTTGCAATTTCGGGCGAGTAGGCCAGATGACTGAGACGCGCCTCGATGACTTCGACNCCCGCCTTGCTTAGGCGATTTTGAACTTCAGTCTTGAGNAGGGCGGCCACCTCCTCCGGGCTACCGCGCAGGCAAAAACCCTGGCCTTCTTCGCCATAACTGTCATAGGGATGCGTTGTTGCCAGGTTACGCAGCGCNGCTTCACTCTGAATCTGAACGTAGTTCTCATAGTCATCGACTTCGAACAGCGCCTCGGCAGTATCAACAACTTTCCAGACAACAACCGCCGCTATATCAATTGGGTTACCATTGCTGTCATTAACCTTGAGCGTACCTGACTCAAAGTTTCTTACCCTCAGCGACACTTTTACCTTCATGTAGAGCGGATTCGCCCAGCGTAAGCCTTCAATGCGCTCACTGCCGACGTACCTGCCGAATAGCTGGAGCACCCGGCCCTGATTCGGCTCCACCATAAAGAAGCCGAGCCAACAGGCAAGAACCAGCAAACCGAACAGAGCCATTGGAATCCTCAGCGTCATCGGCAGAATTCCAATGGCAACCGGTGTTGCCAGCGTGAGCAACACCAGAATACCAATCGCTGTATAACCGTTATAAGTTGAGGCCTGTCGTTCTTCTATCATGAGCTATCTCCCGCGCACCTCAGCAGCCAAGGGACTGAACGCCGACTCCAGCCTACTGATTTGATTAATATCATATAAATATCACATTGATATCTTTTTCGTCAATCACATCCGACAGACCGGGCAAAAATCGAAGGCGAAAGAGAGAAAACAGGCAAATCGAGCCACCATCTCGATAATTCAGTTCACAGGTAAATCGCCGGGCGGTCAGAGTTCGCAGGAGACCTATTCAGCGCAATCAGACGTTTTGGCTTTGTTCGGCTAACCAGGAAGACACCAGCTGGAGAATGTCATAAGGTCGCTCAAGCGGCACCAGATGCCCGGTCCCGGCAATGTCCTCAAAGCGATTTTGTGGGGACTTGTCACGCCACCGCTGCCACGAGCGCCGAGTAATGACATTGGATCGCTCACCCCTGATGGCCAGGATCGGCATGTTCAGCTTATCCAGTAAGGGCCAGATGTTCTGCACGCTCAGATAACACGCGGCTTCCCACTCCCGGGAAAACGCCAGTCCGACACGGCCATTCTCACGCTCTGCGAGACCGTAATTCACATAATCCCAGAGCACATCGTTACCTATGCGTTTGAACACGGCTTTTGGCCGGAAATGATCAAAGGCCTGCTGTCGATCGGGCCACTCCTGCTTCCGGACGAGTGTGCGTCGCACAAGAGGCAGCGCCCTGCGGACTAGCGGCTTGAACAAACGCAGCGACCAGCAGTACGACGAAGGCACCAGGACCGGCTCAATCAGTATCAAGCCCTTGAACAATTCAGGCCGACGGGCCGCAGCGGAAATCAGTGCAGCCGTACCCATCGAGTGCCCCATACCAAAGACTGCCTGCCCCCGCGAAGCTAGCAGCGACTCCACGTCTGCGCCGAATACTCGCCAAGATCGCAACGATTTAGGAGAACCTGGCTCCGGCCAGAGCGGACGGTGCAGCCCAGCGATCACCTGATGTGACTGTGTCAGAGGCTCCAGCAATGAGCGGTAAGACAGCGGCGGATAACCATTGGCATGGGCGAAAAACAGATTTTCACCCTCTCCTCCAAGCTCAAGAAAGGGGACGGAACCGGGTTCACTGAACTGCTTCACTACAGTTTAGATCCCTCAAACACGGTCCATTGCCTGACAGCAAACCACCGGACAAGCAAATAACCTCCGAGACCTACCGGCCCCAGCAAGAAGGTAAACAACAGGCAAGGCACAACCACTGCGTGAGGAATTTGATGCTTGTATGAATCCTGCATTTCCCAGCACCCGACAAACAGGTCGAAGGCCAGATAATGCACCCACCCCGCTGTCAGCATATAGGGGTTTTCGAACAGTATGGCCACTTCCTGAATCGAACCGAAACCCCCACCCTCTGGCCAGGCCGAAGCCTGGGACACCACCAGGCTCAGGTAAACCAGTCCCAGACAGAAGGGAACGACGCCCGCGCTGATCACCGTGAGGGTCCACTTCCAACGCGGCAGGAAGAGCAACAAAAGCCAGCCGGGCAAAACCAGGGTGCTGCAAAAAGAAAAAACGGTATCCGCGCTCATAAAACTCCTTGGTAGCTAGCCGAGTGGGTGCTCACCGGACCTGAACACCAATCCACGCCAGGAGTATACCGTGCGCGGGGCTGATGTGAACTTCGGGTCTGCTGAATTGAACTCATGAGGAAGTCTGGCTTTCGATTCGAGCCTCTGCCGCCGGCTGTCAGGGCGGCCTGAAACCCCTGGATTGGGCATCATTGCGGCGATTCACCCGGCCCTGTCAGTAAGGTACACTTGNTTCATGATTACAGATTCTGAGATACGCCCCACCGAACATTCCGCTTCTCAACACGAGGGACACTCGTTTATGAGTAAACTCCTTGGCGGCGAATTTGGTCTGGCTGTCACTTACTGGCTATTGTTCTTTCTGGGCGCCAGCAGCTTTTTTATNTTTGGCAGTCAGGCTGTAGACCGGGAGCGNTGGCTGCTGTATTCCGGCATCGTCGTTGCAGCACTGGCCTACACTTCTCTGCTGATTCTGGGAATNAAGNCGGCCTACAAAGGGCCGCAGCTCTGGAAAGTGATGTCGCGCACCTCTTCGATCTTCATGATCATCAATGTGCTGGTCGGCATCTCCACACTGGGTTTCATCTACTGACCNCCATCGGCCTACTACTGACATCATGCCTTCATCNACTGCCACCAGCTACTCGCTTTTCGTAAAAAAGTCCTGCCCGACCTGCGAGCTCATCGANCCTGTTGCCAAACTGCTGTACGANCTCCTAGGCAGTCGTNTGACTGTCTATATTCAGGATGACATGTCTTTCCTCGAAGAGATTAACCAACGGATTGACGACGGTGAGTTAGAGCAGTCCTACCGGCAAAACATTGAGATCGTGCCGACCCTAATCCGGCATGATGAAGATGAACAGCGCATCGTCGGTTGGGAAAAACAGCAGTGGCAGGAATTTACCGGCATTCCCGAGCTGGGTGCAGGGCTCA
>NZJB01000115.1 GCA_002691885.1 Gammaproteobacteria bacterium | reverse complement strand
CATTAAGAACAAATCGAACAATCAAATTCCCGTAATTGGTGTTGGGGGCGTGATGGATTCTCAAAGCTTTAACGAAAAGATTCAGGCGGGCTCCAGCTTAGTACAGATTTATACAGGTTTTGTTATTAAAGGGCCCTCAATAGTCAGTGAAATTTTGAGAAATTAGTGTCTCTGGGGCATTACTGCTAAAAGCTTGCTTTAATTCTTCTTTTGTAACGTGTTCCGTAATTTATGCTAACTAGCACACGCCAAACATGCTAACTGCAATTCATTTAGAAGAACACTTTTTACAAAACATGCTACCTTTACAACCTTTGCTATTGGGCTGAGCTACGCTTACTAAACACGTCTACTGACAGGCCTATCAGCGGGATTCAAATAAGCTGAAGACCGTGACTTCTTCACCATATAAAGAGCAATTTAGGAAAATGAAATGAGAAAAAGTGTCTTGAGCAAATCGCTTCATTTTATAACAGCCGTGACGTTGGCGGTTTCCTTTCCTGCGCAAATNNTTGCTGATGTCGAGCAGGCGCNGCTGGATGCAGTNGCAGCTGATCTGCAAGCNAGAATTGACGANGGNAGGCTGTCTGGTGCNGTNGTGATGNTAGCTCAGGATGGAGAAGTCCTGATGCACGAAGCCATGGGTTACCAAAATGTCGAAGATCAGGTGCCCATGAGTACAGACACTATCTTCCGAATCTTCTCCATGACCAAACCAGTCACTGGGACAGCCTTGATGATGTTGTGGGACGAGGGTAAATTCCAGCTCGACGATCCGGTTGAGATGCACCTGCCCGAACTGGCCGGCATGCAGGTCTTCGTCGAGCAAAGTGAGGACGGTAACTGGGTTACTGAGCCTGCGGATCATCCAATGACCATGCGAGAACTGATGAGTCACACGGGAGGGCTGGCCTATACACCACCGCTCAGTCAGGGGCCGGTAGCCGAAGCCTATGCCAAAGCCGGCATCATGAATCTGAAGGGCGTCACGCTGGCAGAATCTATGCCCGCCCTGAGGGATATCCCGCTTTTTTACCAACCGGGAAGCCAATGGGTCTACAGCATCTCTGTTGATGTCCAGGGCTATATGGTTGAACGCCTTTCCGGTATGCGCTTTGGCGAATTTCTGGAGACACGGATTTTCCAACCGCTGGGAATGGTTGATACCGGATTCTCCGTCAAACCGGAGAACGCCGCTCGGCTGTCTCGACAGTATGCGCCGAATAATGATGGCACTCTGCGCCGCACCGACAATCGCCCGGGTCTCGCGAACTTTGATTTCCTCAGTCCTCCTAAATTTGAGTCCGGTGGCGGCGGGCTGACCTCCACCGCTGCGGACTACATGAAGTTCATTCAAATGCACCTCAACGACGGCGAGCTGAATGGCGTCAGGATTCTGTCCGAGGCCGCGGTAGCGCAAATGAGGGCCAATCAGCTCCCGAAGGCAGTGGCGAATATCGGTCAACTGTATCCGGGTAACGTTTTTGGGCTGGATTTTGCCATTGTCGAAGACTCCGATTCCTACCAAGGGGCCTCGGAGGGGACCCACTGGTGGTGGGGCATCGCGGGGTCCTGGTTCTGGATTGATCCGGTCGAAAATATTGGCTTCATCGGGATGATACAGAACGATGATATTCTCTATTCACTGCGGGTCCATGCCGCCGCCCGCGCCGCGATTTATAAGTAAGGGCTGAACGCTGCGATCGGAAGTTCAGCTTGGCCATCGGGCTCTGACTGCAAGGGGTAACGGGTGATTGGCGACGGCGAGAGCGGTCGCCAATCACTGCGTAAGACCGCCATGAGCAGGTGTGCCGACCCTATGCACTGACCAGCCTATCTCGTAAAGACGACCAATTTTGTTGAACAAGCCTACGTTCACACATGTCGCACTTATTCTCGCCGGGCTGCTCGTCAGTCCGATCGCGCATGCACAGCCGGCGCCCGCCCTGTGGCAAGACCTGTCAGAAAACAGTCTTTCCGTCATTCCGGACAGACTGCTGACAGGGCGGGTATCCTATCGCCGGGGCATCAGCATCTCCGGGTCCACACTGCGACTTCTAACCGACTCAGAGCGTTTCTCGATTGAGACTGCACCCGGAACTCAGAGAACCCTCAGCAAGGTTAACGACAGTTCCTTTCTGAACGGCGACCTCTCGTGGGTTGCTAGAGGTGCCGGGAATGAATCACTGGTGCTGACACTCAGCAAATCGATCCTGCTCGCAACTGCTCAGGTTGATGGGATCAAATACAAAATTACCGCGGTGCCAGATCCGGATGAGGATCAGTATATCGGCTGGATTACCCACACTGCTGCGGAAACCGGTGCACTGGGCATCGATGAAGGCGCATTTGTGCCACAGCAAGAACCGTCTTATCGCGAACCCGCAGGGGTGCTGGCCTTGACCGGCAATGACGTCAGTATCGAACAATCTCTGTCGAGCGAATTTGCAGTCATTGGCGATCAGGTCACGGTATCCATAGCAGTCACAAACAATACATCTAGTGCACTGAGCAACGAATCAGTCAGCGTCTTTTTCATCCTTGATGACGCTGAGTTAATCGACAGATCGCCCGCCTGTGCAGTGGACGCTTCTGGGCCGCAAACCATATTACGCTGTGCGATCAGCAGTCTGGCGCCTGCCGCAACAATTAGCTTTGAGTACACGGTCGAAACTACCGCTAACTCCTACCCCCAGCTGGCAAGTGGCGTGTTCGTCGGAGATGCCTTCGGTCAGCGTGTGCGGGATGATGCCTTTATTTTTGTGGTGAAAGACACGCTGAAAGATTCCGACAGCGACGGTATCTCCGACGTCAATGAAGCATTGTTGGGGACTGATCCACAAACCAGTGCGTCCAGCTTTAGCGCAGACTTTATTGCGCAAACAGACCTGTTGTTTTTCTATTCCCAGAAATTCATGGACTCCATCGGCGATATCAGCCCCGAAACCCATATCAATCAACTGGTCGAGATCACCAATACCTACTACGCCGACAGTGGTGCGCTGGTCAGATTCAGACCCGTATTCTATGGCTTTGTAGACTACGANACCGGCAATGACCTCAACCGCGTTATGGATGCAATG
This sequence comes from Gammaproteobacteria bacterium, assembly GCA_002691885.1. Classification (GTDB taxonomy): domain Bacteria; phylum Pseudomonadota; class Gammaproteobacteria; order Pseudomonadales; family Pseudohongiellaceae; genus UBA9145. The sequence continues at coordinate 6,533 of NZJB01000115.1, read as the reverse complement.
AGCGACGCAACCGGCGTTTTCAGCGAACTCCCCGAACTNCGCGAAGAAGTTGGAGCGGATATCACCGTATTCATTGACGGTCTCTTTCCCGGGGGNGGCGCCTGTGGCCTTGGGACCCTGCCGGGGGCTGGCTTCGAAGGCGAAATCTTTCACCCGCTGNTAACCGGCGGCGAGCTTATCTCATCACTGTATAACNCGGGNTTTCCGGCAGAAGGNGGCGCNGGCTGTGATGACCTGACGCTGGCTCACGAGCTGGGTCATAANCATGGNTTGGCGCATTCNCGCCGGGAGCCGGGGGCTCAGGGCACCTATTCATGGTCCTTCGGACACGGCGTGGACGGCTCCTTCGCCACCATCATGGCAACGCCAGATGACTATCCCGGTTCAGTCGAGTTACCCCTGTTCTCGAATCCACTGTTAAACGACTGCAACGGGCTCACTTGTGGNGTCGATNGGGCCGATACCGAACAGAGTGCCGACGCCGTGTTTACCATCAATCAGACCNGAGTACCCATCAGTACGCATCGTGAACCGAAAATTCTGCCGATTACCAGCCTAGGTCAGGAAGGCTCCAACCTCATCCTNTATGGCTCAGCCAGTCGCAGTGAAGACCTCAATACGCCGGCCTCAAGTTTTGGCCCCAGTGACAGCATTGATGTNCGGGCCACACTCTTCATTCCAAGCGAGCATCAGGGAATCAACGGAGAAACCTATNTCGTGATCTCAGTGGAGGGCATTGGTCTTTTTTACCGAAGCGCTGATGGTGGCTATCATGCGTGGAGCGGAGATCTGGGAACGCTACAAAGCTACANGNCTACTCAACCGCTCAATGTCAGAGAAGAGCTCATTGCGTTTAATGACTTTACCCCTTCCAGTGTGGGCGTAAGCAGCGCNAACCTGACCGTCTATTTCGCCTATGCCGTGCCGGGTACCGACGTGTTTGTCTANTCNACAACCGGCATCCNGTTTACTATCGAGTAANACACCCCNNGGCATACNACAACCTTATTCAGCGAGCGCNTCTCGAATGTAGCGCACGCCATCCGAGACCGGGAGATTTTCAACGTCCACAAGCCGGTTGGCATTTCGCATGACCTCATCGCTGATCTTGCCNGCCAGCGAGGATAAGGTTNCGACAAACAAANGGTTATNCATAGCGTCACCCGATACCGCCAGAAACCCATCATAGGGTGGAATCGCNTCAAGCGGGTCTTCCAGTATGACTAGATCAAACTCGGCGACNCTGCCGTCTGTCGTATAGGCGGCAATAATGTCGACCTGCTCTTCGGCGATGGCGGTATACATCAGGGTCGTATCAAACGTGAGCTTTTCGGCAAAATCGATGCGATACGTGTCCCGTAAACTGATCCATTCAGGCCGNCCAAAAAACTCGAGATCCCCCCCGGCAACCAGCCCATCCGCNAACGGCTTGAGATCGTTGATACTACGTANTCCTAACCGNTCTGCTTGCTCGCGGCGCATCGCCAGCGCGTAGAGATTCTGAAACCCCAGTCGAGCAAGATTCGCCATGCCATGCTCTGCAGCGATATACGCTTCCACTTCCGACATCACCGCCTCTCTGCCCGGATTGTCCTCTCTGTTCATTAGATTGCTCCACACTGTCCCGGAATATTCCAGATAGACATCGATGGTGTTGTTCGNCGTTGCCTGGAAAACCACTTCGGAACCCATACCAAGACGCTGCTCGGTCGTAAAACCCGCCTCCTGAAGGANCTCTTCAACNGCGCCAGCGACGATATATTGCTCGGTAAAGCCCTTNGCCCCAATGACAAAATCCACTTCTTTGTCAGGCAACAANCTGTANCCCGANACACCGAGCACTGAAGTGAGTCCGGAGATTACCAGAATTTTCACNGCCNNGTATCGAGCCGACTGAGCGTCTGCGGTTCGGTTGGCCGCAAGCCACTGGAGACCTCCAATGAGACTGTCGAGGATCACCGCCATACANACCGCCGCCAGACTGCCAACAGTNACGGCAAGCAAATTCCGCGTTTGCAATCCGGTAAAAATATAATTTCCNAAACTNNTTGCGCCGACCAGCGTCGACANGGTCGCNAGACCTACCGTCCACACNGCCGCAGTACGAATNCCGGCAATGATGACCGGCAACGCCAGAGGNATACGCACTTTCGTGAGTATCTGNCAAGGCGACATGCCGATACCCCGGGCCGCAGTCACGACCTCTTCAACAACATTNTCGAGGCCGGTGACGGTGTTGCGCACAATCGGGAGCATGCTGTAGAGCACCAAAGCGATGATCGCAGGCAAAGANCCGATACGCCCGCCAAGCATGGCCACCACCAGAGCAAGTATTGCNACACTGGGNAAAGTTTGAATGATGCTCACCAGGGTCAACANAGGCCGCTTAACCCGCGGAGCCTGTGCAGCCCAGACCCCNAGCGGGATACTGATCGCTATACCAATAACAAGTGAAATTAATGTTAGCGCCAGGTGTCCCNTGAAATACTCCGGCAACAGAGACAGCTGCTCCGTAAGATTTTCNNTCATNTTNNNGNGCCCNGGTGGCNATCAGCATCGAGAATCTGATCAAGGCGATCNGCACGCCGCTTTGGCATTTCAATCAACTTTCGNACATAAGGGTCAGAAGGTCTATTAAGCAGCTCAGTGGGCGAGCCGATCTGTAGTATTTTTCCTTGCTTCATGACGGCAATGCGATCGGCCATGAGCAAGGCTTCTGTCATATCATGAGTGACCATGATGACAGTGAGCTCAAGCTTGCGCTGGATACTCTTGAACTCTTCCTGTAAGTCNGCCCTGGTAATAGGATCAAGAGCCCCGAAGGGCTCGTCCATCAACACCAGCTGCGGTTGAGCGGCCAGCGCCCGGGCGACACCGACCCGCTGTTGTTGACCACCAGAAAGCTGAGAGGGAAATCTTTCTGCAAACTGAGCAGGGGGTAAGCCCACCAAGTCTAAAACGACCCGACAGCGATCGAGCACTGCGCTCGGAGACCAACCAATTAGCTCGGGGACGGCGCTCACATTTTGTGCCACGGTGTAATGCGGAAACAGTCCTATCCCTTGAAATACATAGCCAATATTTCTCCTCAGTTGTTCCGCATTCTGTCGGCGAACGTTTTCATCGTTCACCAGTATCTCTCCGCTGCTGGGCTCCTCAAGCCGGTTTATCATCTTGAGCGTAGACGTCTTGCCGCAGCCGGATTCCCCGATCAGGCCAAGCAATTCTCCTCGATTCACACGGAGACAGACATCCAATACAGCAAAGGATCTACCGCCATCGTAAGATTTTCGGACGTTGTTCAATTCGATCATTGCATAGCCATCCTAACAAGCCAGTTCGAGGCTGTCCTGCCAAGGAATTGCTCAAAACCAGCCTAGCCCCTACTGCCTGGGTGGGCTCTCAGTAGGCAGCATTGATAAATACTCAGGTTGGGATTATGCCTACGTGACTGAAACCGCTTACATCAAGGGAGCGCTGTCTGGGAGAAAGCACTCCATCAGAGTTAGCTAGCACGTCCATCCCAACCAGACATTCAAAAGTGACAGGAGGAGAGATTGGCCATCCATTCCTCACAGACATTGGGTGAACACTACCTGTCAGCAAGCCGCCATCTGGCAACTAGTCTTGGCCTGCAGCCTTTCTGCCCAACTGCAAAGCGCTGCGCGCGCCAGCCGACAAGCCCGAATCGAGACCTACGGTCACAAAACGGAAGCCTTGACTGATGCGCTGCTCAACCGTGCGGGCATTGGTGGTAATCGCGCATGGGATATCATGCGCAAGACACGACGCAAGCACCCGCTGAATGGCTTCTTCAACTGCCGGTTCTGACGGACTGGCGTATCCCATCGAGGTGCTCAAATCAGACGGCCCGATAAATATGCCGCCTACTCCTGGGACCGTGATGATATCCTCAATGTTGTCGACGCCCTCCGGGGATTCAATAAACATAATGGCAAGCAGCTCGCCCTGTGCGTCCAGAGGCCAAACGTCGGCCCGAGAGTGATAGTCCTGCACGCCCCAGTACCAAACGGCGTTAGAAGGATTGCGACCTCTGAGGCCGGGCGGCTCGTAGTCGTGCACGCCGTTGATTTGCGGGTAACGCGTGGCGCGCACCGCAATTTCTGCCTGTTCGCGGTTGTGTATCGCAGGGAACATCACGCCGAACGCACCAATATCCAGAACCTGCTTGGCCTGGGCGACTAGCCCATCAGCGCCACCCGCCGCCGGGATTCTGACGAAGGGCACAACATCAGGTTGCAGGTTGCCCTTTTCCATGATGGCACGCTTGTTCGTCATCCCCAGCAGGAAAGCGCGCAGACGCTCGACATCAAATGGAGCGTGCTCCATATCAATCAGCACAAAATCCAGTCCCGAAGAAGCAAGTGATCTGGCATTGCTGAGCGAATAGTCAAACGACAAGAGACCGAAAGCGGGTTCATCGCGCTGGAACATCTCAATCAGCTTATTCAGCCTGACGGTTTCGTCCTGCGCTACTGCTGACCAAGGCATTAAAACGGCAGCCAGCCACAGCACGGCTCGCGGTACTGGCTTATGCAGTCTGTTCACAGCTATCGCTCCACAACTTCGGCTGAACCGGCAAGCGAAACCGATTCTCTGGCCCTTCTAGCGCTGGTACCAGGGAGGCTCGATCAACAGCTCAGGATCTGCATCCGGTTTGGGAACGAATTTCTGCGTTCGACCATACTGATTGTCACCTCCATATAGGCTCCCAGAGGGGTCTACGGAGAAGGAATGGACTTCAATATAGCCATCTGGAAGGCCAGCTGGAACAAGCCAAGTAGCTTTAATCTGTCCGTAAAAGTCAAAGTTTATGAATCGCAATGGTCCCAAATCAGTTATCCAAAAGTCATCCTCATTCACAATAATGTCCAATGGCAGTGTTAATGGAGCACCTATCGACCGCTCAAACTCAAAGACAGCGGGATCATCAGTGGCTCGATAAAGGTTTACTCCATTGTTCCCAGACCGATCTGTTACAAAAACCCGCCCGCCCGGACCAACTGCAAGTGAGTGTATCGTGTTAAATTGGCCTGGTGCATCACCTTGACTCCCGAACTCACCGAGATATTCCATATCTTCGTCGTAAACTATCACCCGATGGTTTAACAACCCATCAGCGACCAGAATACGTCCGTCTGGAAGAAACGCCACGTCCTGAGGACTTCCATAGTGATACGCGTCATCGCCAGGCACACCTCTCTCGCCATAAGTCGCAATCAACTTGCTCCCATCATTAGAAAGGACGTGTATTTCGTGATGAGTCTGATTAACAACCCAAAGTTTTCGCTCAGGATCATATGGATTTACTCTAATTCTTTCCGGGCCAGGTCCATCTGCTCCCTCACACAAATAGTCGAGATGATCCCATACACTCAATACCTGACCATCAGCATCTACTTCGAAAAGACAATTTTGCCAAACTCTTCGATTTGCTTCACGAAGCACGTTTATTCCTAAAGCTCCAGCGAAACCAGGAAAGTCCTCAGGAACAGGGTAAGGGAGAATCGTTTCACCTCTTTGATTAATAATTATTCGGTCTGAGGTCTCAGCCCATATGGCAGAATTTCCTCCGAAGGCGTAGCCGTCTTCTTGAAACGGCTCTAACCAGCCGCTGACTATCTCGTAAGGACTATCGACGATTGGACCCCTCGCATTGCCAGTTTCTTGCCCTAAGAGTTCCGCAGCTGGCCAAATGAATAAGGAGACTGCTATGAGGCTTACGTTTTTAATTATGATTCGCATAACTTATTTCCCCAAAAAATCGATTTATTTTGCAGCTCATAATGTCAAATTTAGGCGGGCAGGTATAGTTCAGCAAGGGAGTGATTGAATCAAGATTTAAGATTCTGAGCCTTTTTAGCGAGCCGAGCTCGATGTAACACCGGTTCAGTATAGCCATTTGGCTGTTCACACCCTTTAAACACCAGATCACAGGCCGCCTGAAAGGAAATGGACTGGTCGGGGTCCTGTGCCATGGCTTCATACAGAGGATCATGGCGGTTTTGTTCATCCACCACAGCTGCCATACGCAGCAAGGTTTCCTTCACCTGAAGTTCAGTACATATGCCATGCCGGAGCCAGTTGGCGATGTGTTGTGAAGAAATTCTCAGCGTCGCCCGATCCTCCATCAGTCCGACATTATTGATGTCGGGCACCTTCGAACAGCCGATTCCCTGATCGACCCAGCGCACCACATAACCCAAAATGCTCTGGGCATTATTGTCGAGCTCCCGCTGAATCTGCTCGCTCGTCAGCGAACTGGGGTCGCTCAGCAGCGGGAGGGTAAGGATATCCGCCCTGTCAGCAGCCGGCTGGTTTTTCAGCGCTGCCTGCACTTCGTGCACATAAACGCGATGGTAGTGCAGTGCATGCAGCACGGCTGCTGTCGGAGAAGGCACCCAGGCAGTGTTGGCACCGGCCTCCGGATGAGCCTGCTTCTGCTCAAGCATGGCAGCCATCAGATCCGGCATGGCCCACATGCCCTTACCGATCTGACTGCGACCCTGAAA
>NZJB01000114.1 GCA_002691885.1 Gammaproteobacteria bacterium | reverse complement strand
CAAGGCCCAACTCATGAAGCATACTATCAATGCCTTCGGCGTCTGGACCGATGTGGCGCCCGATAAATTCGTTTTGATGCTGCAAAGATTCAAGACTTGGGGGCTGGTTGGAGTTCATTGGGTCTCACTCTGGTTTGGTTGGTGGCTGCAAGAGGGCTTCTGGATGCGATACATTGCTCCTTCTGACGCTGCCGGTTTCCGGCGATTGAAGCCTATTCTTCGTCGCAATGGTCTGCATAGGCATCAGCGTCCATAAGCTCGTCAAGCTCTGTTTCATCGCTGATGGCAATTTTGAAAAACCAGCCNTTGTCATATGGATTGGTGTTCACCGTTTCTGGNGCNTCCAGCAGGGTTTCATTGACTTCGGTGACTTCCCCGGTCAGCGGGCAGTAAACATCTGATGCCGCTTTCACAGACTCTACTACGGCCACTTCTTCCTTAGCGTTCACAGTAATTCCGAGCTCTGGGAGTTCAACAAACACGATATCGCCGAGTGCTTCCTGCGCGTGGTCACTGATGCCAACGGTTGCGACGCCATCGTCGTCGACGCTGACCCATTCATGAGACTCAGCATACTTTAAATCCTCAATGATTTTGCTCAATGGGATGGCCCTCTGCACTTGGCATCTGATGAGACAGACTGCCTGGTTTAATCGAATACTTTCTTGCCGAACCTGACGAAATTGGGCTGCACAATTCTGACATCTGTGGAGCTTCCACGCATGTCTGCCTTACAGGTCGAACTGCCGGAGGGAATTCTAGCTAAAGCGATAGAATGCTTCAATGTGGGCGAGAAACTGCCGCTGGTAATCTGCCCTTCGCCTCGGTCAGTAGACACTTTCTGTCCGGCACGCAGAACGCCGCGCCCCTCCAGGACTAAGCCGACCAGCTTCGGTAAATTGCCCTGCTCTTGCGCTGCCAAGTCATCAGTCACGGCCTCCCGGCCGATGAAATCACGGTCGCCGGGTTCAAAAGCAATGGTCTGGGTCATGTTGGAAATAACCGGCGAGGTGGACTCATCCATGTCCTGGCCATACAGGTTCATGCCCGCTTCCAGACGCAGTGTGTCCCGGGCCCCCAGGCCAATGGGTTTTACCTCTGTAGCCAGCAACTGCTCCCAGAGTTTCACGGCATCTTCAGCGGGGACAATGAATTCCACTCCTNTCTCTCCCGTATATCCAGTGCGAGCGATAAACCAGTCACCCAGCTCTGCGCCNCTGAAATTTTTCAGTCCAACGACGGTCTTGCCTTTTGTCTGATCCAGCAAAGCGCTGGCCGTTTCAATTGAAGAAGGGCCATGGACGGCAAGAATGGCCAAATCAGGCCGTTCAGTTACCGTGACCTCAAACCCATCAGCCTGCGAGTGCATCCATGCAAGGTCCTTGTCACGTGTCGCGCAGTTCACCACGATGCGGTACCCAAAGCTCATCCGGTAGACAATCAGATCGTCAATCACCCCACCGTCCGCTCGAAGCATGGCGCTGTAGAGGGCTTGCCCCCGCTCTTTTAGCTTGGCAACGTCATTAGCAAGCAAATAGCGCAGGTATCCCTCCGTATCAGTCCCGCCCACATCGACTATAGTCATGTGGGACACATCAAATACGCCCGCAGCGTGACGAACCTGATTGTGTTCTTCAATCTGTGAGCCGTAATTGATCGGCATGTCCCAGCCGGCGAAGTCGACGATTTTCGCGCCGGCGTTGAGGTGTTGCTGGTAAAGCGGAGTGCGTTTTCCCACGGCAGGAGGCCCTAGATTCTTTGAATGTGTCATTTTACCTGCCTGTCAGGGCCAATGACAGCGTTCCGGGACAACTGAACTGAGGTGCGTAATAAATTCAAAAAAGCTTCATTGGAAGGGCTTCTTTTCCCGAAGGGCTGAGTTGCACTGGGCTATGGTATCTGCCGCACTGATCGATGCCGTGGAAGCCGCTCGGTGGCGGTCATTGGGCAAGGGCCGCTTAAGCCGTGGTCAGGGTTGCCAGGCGTAACTGAATTTCGCGAAAATTGTGCGGTTGGTGCGGTAGATGCTATCCCGACTGTCGTCCTGAAATCCGGCATCGGAATAACCCAGGAAGAAACGCGTTGCGGCGTTGACCCGGTAACTGTAGAGGAGTTGAGACGTCAGTTCTCTGTTCTGGCTTTGTACAGGGAAGGTATAGAGATCCTGATTTCTCTTCCGGTCATCCTGTTGCACGATGACCCTCAGAAAACTGCGGTTATTGAACTGATAAGTTGTCCGGAAATTGGTCAGATTGGCAGTAAACAGGCGGCCGCCGTCGACGTCAAAATTCTGAATGGTGTGCTCAAGATCAAGCTGCAGATGGCGGCCGAACTGGTAGCGAATCTCTGGCCGGACTCGTCTTGAATGGCCCAACCGTGTGTTGGCAAAATCCACTACGTCTTCTATCCGAATGTTTATGCCGAGCTGGAGATTGGGCGTTGGGGAAAAGCTGAGGTTGAGGTTGTTGAATTGTTCGTCAAAGTACTGCCCGTTCCAGTAGGTTTTGCTGCCGCCAAACAGTCCAAATAAAGAAGACTGCAGTGGCCCGTTCATATTCAGAAAGAATTCGGTTTCTTCCTCAAGCAGCAGCCCGGACTGGTCTTCCGTCCGATCATAGTCAGCGGCCAAACGAATGCGGTTGAAGAAGCTGTCGCCGCTCCACCACCAGGTATGCCCGATGGTTGCAACCTGATAGACATAGTCGACCCGATTGATGAAGCCCAGATCAGCGCGAAAGTCTTTTCCCCAATCGTAGTGCCCTATACGCCAGTCCCAGTTGCGATCGTTGTGCTGATATTCAATCGCCAGACTGCTGTCGCTGAGCTCTGCTGCTTGACCGTAATTATCCTGAATCTGTTGGGGATATTCGGACTCAGAGTGCATTGCTTGAAGGTAAATAGTGTCCTGTTCTGTTGGCCGTAATGTGGTGTCGATGCTGCTGACGCGGTTACGATATCCGTTGCCCTCCCGATTTGTAATCAGTGCGCCAACGGTCGAATTCTGGAAAATATCATAGCGATAGCGTGCGATCGTCACATCGCTCTTTTCATCCGCGAGCGTTGCAATTCTTGAGCTGAGGCTTCGGGGCACGATGAAGCTGGTGCTTTCATCGTTTGCAGCTAGTAATCCGAACGTGTGAGGGCCATTTTTGCCGGTTATCTTGGCACCGTACTCTGGCCTGGCAATGTTGCGTGTGTAAACCAGATCGCGGAACGTGTCGAAGTAGTCGGAGCCATCCAGAAAAAAAGTCCTCCTTTCGGGGAAAAACAGGCTGAAAGTCTGATTGATATCCAACTGCGCCACATCAGTCTCGACCTGAGAAAAGTCCGGATTGATGGTCGCGTTCAAGTATGTATCCTGGGTAATCCCCCAACGCACGTCGAAACTGCCCTGTAGGTCGGCGTCTCCACCGAGCCATTCGCCGTCGGCTGGATCGCGAGTCTCTGACGAAGCAGCAACCAGTGTCGGTATTGCGACGACGTTGATGCCCGGTTCAAGATCAGAAAAACCATCGGCTTTGGACATCTGGCAAAGGTAGCAGGAAATGTTACGGTCGATCGGGATGACTGACAGATTGGTTTCCCGGTCTCTGGGATAATAGCGCAGCAAATTCAGCCCCCAGGTCTGTGGGCCGTCTTGAGGCGAGAACCTCAGTTGTCTGAGTGGAATCGCCATCTCAACGAGGTAGCCGGAGTTGGTGATTTGTCCGGCGCTGTCCCAGATGGCATCCCATGCCTCGTCTGTACGCTGATTAACATCATCAAAAATATCGTCCGCCTGAACTCCCAAAGGGTTTACGTAAAACTCGAAGGCCCTGCGTTCATCGTTAAATGTGTCCAGAATGACGGCGACCCAGTCATCGTCCCAGAGCAGGTCTCGGTCCCGATAAAAAGCGCGGATTTCTTCAGGCCTCGGGTCTTCAGCGATAAATGCAACATAAAGCGTCTCGCCGTCTTCCATCACGAAACCTTCGGTAGCGACTTCGGCCGGCACGTTTTCCCCGGGCTCTGTCTCAACAGGGATGCTGATCGACAGGGCATCAGCCCATTCCTGCTCGTCTATTTCCCCATTGATCACCGGCTTCGATGTTGTTCGGGGAATCTCGTATTGACTCTGAGATAGAGAAGTCTGAAACAGTCCGGCAAGCAGAACGGCGATCAGGTACTTGGGCCTTGCTTGCAAGACGGCTCTGTTTTGAGGCGACAACGTCATAAGGACAGGCTTTGATATAGGAGGTTCAACCGGCTGGACCTCTTGAGGTAATTTACTATTTGACTTTAGACTGAACGGCGTATGAGTCTCGGCGACGGTCTGGCCGTGAATTAGATTGGCCCGAGCCGCTCAGTTTTCGCTGCGGTGAGCGGCATACTCAAGATCCGCACTAGAGGTTAGCCGCTGCAGCCAGTATGTCGCTGAAGTCCGGACGGTCACGATAGCTTTCTTCAGCGAATTTGGCACGAATGATGCCATCACTAGAAATCAGAAAGATGCCCGGATAGGGTACACCATAGGCGCGCTGCCCCGGTTCATAGTCCGTGTCGTTGAGAATACCCAGCCGATTCACGTACGTTATGTCCTCATCACGCAAGAGGGTAAACCTGATCCCCTCGTCTTCAGAAACCTCCTGAAGAATCTCAATTGAATCGTAGGTCATTGCAACCACGGACGTACCCATGGCTTCAAATTGTTCTGCAATATCTGTCAGCTGCACGAGCTGAGCTCTACAGTAAGGTCACCAGTCAAAGGAACGGCTGAGCATAAACAGCATTCCGTTCCCGCCTTTGAGGTCTTCGAAACTGCGAAGGTCACCCCGCTGGTCTTGGGCGCGTAACTCGGGTAATGGCGAGCCCATAGGCAGGTCGGGCGACCAGACAAATTCCTGAGCCAGCGAGGTGCCAGTGAAGCAGAGCAGCAAAGCGAGCAGTGTCTTGCTGCTCGGGCTGATGATTTTGTGATGAAGGAGAGGTTTCATAGGGGTCCTTGTTGGCCGCTGAATTGGCTAACTGTGGGGGCGCGTGAGTATCCGTGATACCGCCGCGTGCAGGCTTCCCGGATGCTTTCTCATTACTCCAGTCCTGCCAGAAAGCGCTCGCCTCGCGGCAGATAATTGTTTTGACTGTCGAGTGAGAAAACCACGGAGCTTGAACGCCCGATAATTTCGCTTCGGGGGACGAAGCTGTAAATCCGGCTGTCGGCGCTGTTATCCCGGTTATCACCGAGTACGAAGTACTGATCGTCCGGCACCACGCTCGGCCCATAGCTGCGACCGGGACGGTTGAAGTACCGACTCGACAGGCGNGCCTGATGAGCCCCCTCAGGCAGCTGCTCGGAAATAATGATCGACTCTGAGTTGCGCGACAGCACTTCGTATACGGCAGGCACGCCATTGATCACCAGCGTGTTGTTCTGCATGTAAACCGTATCGCCCGGGANCCCGACTATCCGCTTGACCAGCCGCTTGCCNGCGCGCTCGGAGTCAATGATGACAATGTCACCACGTTGGGGGTCAGACAGCTCAGCCAGNGAAATTTCTGTAAAAGGAATTTTGNCATCGTAGGCGAGCTTGTTCACCCAGACTTTGTCTCCATCCAGCAAGGTCGGCAACATTGAGGCACCGGAAATGGAGCTGAGGTCGGCGATAGCGCTTTTGAAAAAAACAATACAGCTTAGCAGCAGCAGGAACTGTCTATTCTCCCGCCAGGCAGCTCGGCCGTAGCCAANCGCACGGGCGCTGAGACTCNCTNCGGTTCCGAGGTTGTCGTCTGTATCTGACATGCTCGTAAACTTAGCCAGCGCCTACGGTNATGTCAATTNAGCCCGTGTCTTGAAAATTTTTCCCACCTTNAATAACCTGTATNTTTGTACAGTAATCGGCGCTTTGCCCGGTACACCAAGATGTCAGAAGAATCTGCTCTACGGCAATTCCACCCTGCAAGCCAGANCTGGTTTCGGGCAAAATTCGGCGCACCTACCCCCGCTCAGATGAATGCCTGGCCGGCTATCAAGGCCGGTCNTCATACGTTGATTTCAGCGCCTACCGGAAGCGGNAAAACACTGGCTGCCTTTTACGGCGCGATTGATGATTTGCTTCAGAAAGGCTTANGGNATCAGNTGGAAGAAGGGGTCCACATNCTTTATGTGTCCCCATTGAAAGCGCTCAGTAACGACATTCAGAGAAACCTCGATCAGCCACTGGNCGGTNTTGCCGAGCAGGTGCATNTATTGGGCCTGCCTCCGGTAGACATTCGGGTTGGCGTGAGAACGGGCGACACTCCAGCCAGTGNGCGNCAGAAGATGGCCAGGCATCCACCGCATATTCTGGTTACTACTCCGGAATCCCTTTATCTGTTNCTCACCAGTGCCAGTGGTCGCGCCATGCTCGCAACTGTAACTACTGTAATCGTCGATGAAATTCACGCTTTGCTGGGTGATAAACGAGGCTCACATCTCGCGCTCTCTCTGGAGAGGCTTCAATTACTGTGCAGGGAAAGCACTGGCCAGCACNTTCAGAGAATCGGTCTCTCGGCGACCCAGCGGCCTATTGAAATGGTTGCTCGGTATTTGGTTGGCGGGGCCAGTTCAGANGAAGGGACTATANCATGCGAGATCGTGGACTCCGGTTTCCGTCGCAAGCGAGACCTTCGTATCGAGGTGCCGAGCTCTCCCCTNAGCGCGATAATGAGNAATGAAGTTTGGGAAGAGCTCTACGAGCGCCTGATCACTCTGATCAATACCCATGAAACCACACTGATTTTCGTCAATACAAGAAGGCTGTCCGAGAGGCTGGCCCTGGCACTTAGTGAGCGGCTGGGGGATGCCAGTGTTTGTTCCCACCATGGCAGCATGAGTAAAGACCACCGCCACAACGCAGAGCAGCGTCTCAAGAAGGGGGAACTAAAGGTGCTGGTAGCCACGGCATCAATGGAGCTTGGTATCGATGTNGGGTCGGTCGATTTGGTCGTGCAGTTTTCTTCTCCTAANAGNATCGCCGTATTCCTGCAACGGGTAGGAAGGAGCGGACACTCGGTGTACGGCATACCCAAGGGCATTCTATTTCCGCTGACTCGGGATGATCTGGTTGAAGCGACGGCATTATTGCAGGGCATCCAGGAGGGTGAGCTTGACCAGATTGTCATGCCCGAAAAGCCAATGGACATTCTTGCTCAGCAAATCGTCGCTGAGGTGTCATCGCCCGGTTTACCCTCACAGGATGGAGCAGAACCGGCAGNNTGGAACCTGGAACAGCTGTTTGAGCTGTTCGTCAATGCCTACCCTTACCGAAATCTGAGCAAAGCCGAATTTGAAACGCTNATTAAAATGCTCGCGGAAGGCTACTCGACAAGAAGAGGGCGGCGTGGCGCATATCTGCACCTGGATCTCATCAACAGGAAGGTGCACACCAGACGCGGAGCCAATCTCGTGTCTCTGACGAACGGGGGAGCGATTCCCGACATGTTCGATTATCAGGTGGTGCTGGATCCGGATGATACGGTTGTCGGGACGCTTAACGAGGACTTCGCGCTTGAGGCTNCACCCGGAGACGTCTTTACCCTTGGGACCCACGCCTGGCAAATGCTCAGAGTTGACGGCCTTAAAGTCCGGGTCCGGGATGCAGAAGGATTACAGCCCACCATTCCATTCTGGTTCGGCGAAGGGCCGGGCAGAACCCGGGAGCTGTCNGAGCAAGTATCGAAACTGAGAAANCAGNTCGCGCATCTTCTCATGAATGAATCGGCCTCTGCTGCCCAGCGCTGGCTGGAGCAGTCGGTTGCCCTTCCGCGCAGTGCCAGTTCACAGCTGGTTGAATACCTGCAGAGCGGCATGAACGCGCTTGGCGTGATGCCCAGCCGGGACACGCTTGTGATGGAGCGTTTTTTCGACGAAGTCGGGGATATGCATGTGGTTATCCATTCCCCCTTTGGCAGTCGCTTGAACAGGGGTTGGGGATTGGCGTTGCGGAAAAAGNTCTGTAAGTCATTTAACTTTGAACTCCAGGCAGCAGCTAATGAAGACAGCATCGTTATTTCGCTTGGTTCTGTTCACAGCTTCCCCCTNGATGAAGTCTATCGCTATCTGCAGACGGCAACNGTTCGAGATACCCTGATTCAGGCAATGCTTGATGCGCCAATGTTTGAAGTGCGCTGGCGATGGAATGCGACCCGTTCTCTGGCTATTCAACGCAATCGGGCGGGTAAGCGCGTCCCGCCACAATTCCAGCGTATGGATGCAGAGGATCTGGTCGCCCATGTNTTTCCTGACCAGATTGCCTGTCAGGAAAATATTACCGGCCAAAGGGAGGTGCCAGACCATCCACTGGTGAATCAGACGATTCACGACTGTCTGACNGAGGCCATGGACATTGATGAATTAGAACAGCTGATTGCGGCGATNGAGAACAAAGAATTGACNCTGGTCGCGAAAGATCTTNGTGAGCCGTCGCCTTTCGCGCAAGAGATCATTAACGCCAGACCCTATGCGTTTCTTGACGATGCGCCCTTTGAAGAGCGCAGGACGAACGCGATTCGTAATCGCAGATGGGCAGATCCGGCTGAGGCAAAAGATTTCAGNCTGCTTGANGAGCAGGCNATTCANCGGGTTCGGGAAGAGGCNTGGCCATCCGTGGGCAANGCTGAAGAGCTGCATGATGCGCTGTTAAGNGCCGGATATGTTCTGCCGCAGGAATTTGACAGCATGGCTCAGCCANCATGGCACNGGACTCTGATGGATGCTGGCCGCATCTCATTGCTGACGCAGTTGGCGAATCCGCTGTGGGTGGCGACTGAACAGTTGCCGCGATACAGGGCGGTTTTTCCGGAGCAGCTGAGCAAGCTGTCGCTGCCNGAGGTTTTGCACTCAGAAACCTGGGAAAACGCTGATGCGCTGCGTGAGATTATCCGTGGACGTCTGGAATGTTTGGGGCCTGTTACCGCTGGGCGTCTTGCTGGGGAGCTGGCACTGCCGCAATCTGATGTGGATCAGGCTTTGNTGGCTCTTCAGGTGGAAGGTTTCGCTTTTCAGGGCCAGTTTACTCCGGTGAGTCAGGCAGCTCTTGCGGCAACCGGGAAAACGCCACCGACAGAGTGGTGTGAGCGCAGGCTNCTGCANCGGATTCATCGCTATACGATCGATCAGCATAAAAAGAAAATCAAGCCAGTTTCATTGGCGGTGTTCACTGAATATCTGTTCGAGCATCAGCAGCTGCTGCCGATTCGTCCTGATGNTCACCCTCTGGAATCAGGTCTGGATGGTCAGACTCGGTTGTACAACACTCTCAATATTCTTGATGGCAGCTCGGCGCCCGCGGTGAGCTGGGAGTCGGATATTTACCCGGCCAGAATTCCTAACTATGAACCAGCATGGCTTGATGCGNTGTGTATCAGCGGTAAGGTNGTCTGGGGGCGATATCTGTTACCTGCATCGCAAACCTCCCAAAAACAGAGAAGGTTACCAGTCCAGCGTAAACGNAGTGCCGGTCCAGTCAAAAGTACGCCAGTCAGCTTGCTTGCCAGAAGNAATCAGGANATCTGGAAAGTNCTGGCAGAGACCCAANCTGCGGATAACCGGGCAGAGGNACTTTCTGACTCGGCCAATCGTATCGAGGCAGACCTGCTGGCATTTGGAGCGAGCTTTCTCGATCAGATACAAAGCCGAACTGATTTGCGTAAATCGCAATTGGAAGANGGNCTGGCAGAGCTGGTCAGCCTAGGCAGGGTTTGCAGTGATNCGTTTACCGGGTTACGAGCANTGCTGACGCCACATCAAAATCGCTCGAGCGTCTCCATCAAAGGGAGCCGAAAAGCCATGTTCGGGCTTGAGGATGCGGGCCGCTGGTCACTGCTGCAAACCTTCACCGGTGACAACGCACAGCGTAACCCCCGCGGTGAGACCGGGCTTGATGATGAGCAAATGGAGCGCCTGGCAATTATTTACCTGCAGCGTTGGGGCGTGGTCTTTCGGGCGCTCATTGAAAAAGAGTCTCTGGCACCGCCCTGGAGACCATTATTGGCCGTCTATCGGAGGATGGAGCTCAAGGGCACTGTTCGGGGAGGGCGCTTTATCTCTGGTGTCGGCGGTGAGCAATTTGCTTTTTCAGAGACAATCGACAGCCTGCGGAAACTGAAGAACGCCCGTGAAACCTCGGCGTCCGCTTCACATTACTGTCTGTCGGCAACTGANCCTGCGAATTTGATCAACCTGATTTTGCCTACCAGAAAGCTTGCCCGCCTGGCGGGTAATCGGGTGCTTTATCGGGGAGGGGTGCCCATCGCGCTGATGGAATCAGGNGAGATCCGCTTGTTACGGCAGATGGGAGAAGAGGAGCAGTGGCANGTGCGACANATGCTTACTGAAAGAACCTTTCCGCCGCGGCTCAGAAGCTACCTCGGTGCCCGNTAGATTACAGCTGANAAAAAAATCCCACCGCCNTTNTCCCTGAAGTCAACACAGGCAAAACAACGATGGGACCTTCTACGTATGGGAGCTAAGGACACCGNCANTGCGGAGTCCCCTCCAGCTATANAAGNCAGATAGACCAGGCTAACTAGACTAGATAACCGGAGGCTCCCCTAATAGATTGACTACTAATGGGATCACCTCCTTTCGATTCCAGGGTAGCAAAGGGTGTTAGGAAGTCCCCCCTGTTAGAACTGCTAACACTCGACACGCTCGTTATATAACACTGATGTGCCTGAGTAAAGCGGCTTATCCGGAGAAAAGCCTCAGGCAGATTTCTGCAACGCTCTGAATAGCGCCGAGGTATCAAGGAGACGCTCGATGAGTGAAAAGTAATCAGCCTGAGGCTTTTCTGGGGAGCGTGACTGC
>NZJB01000113.1 GCA_002691885.1 Gammaproteobacteria bacterium | reverse complement strand
AGACCTGCGTTTGACGCGGAAGTGGTGTTATGGGTTACACAAACAGAATTTGAAGCCGGATTCGATGCTGAGCTATATGCTTGGGCCCAAAACTGGATAACCTCTTCCTGGCCGATGGAGAAGGTCGTCTATCCTGGTCGATCTGTGTCTTGGGACGAATGGGACGCTTGACAACGTATAGCAGCGAGAAGCTTGCTGGTGCAGTATTTCTCCTCACGGAACCTACGACGTAGCTATCGGCTCACAGGCTTTTGAGTCTTTTGTCGGAATAAAACGCCAGAGCAAGTTGGTCTTTGATCGAAAGCGGAACGCACTTGCCCGCGCCTATTTGACCTTCTGACGCATCCGCACAATAGGTACCAAAGACTCTATCCCAAAGAATGAGGTTGCACCCGTAATTAGAGTCTGACTGACTGCGTTCGTACGCGTGATGGACGTGGTGTTGCTGCGCTGTAGCGAAAACCCAATCATAGACCGGCATTGACTTCAAAGGTAAATTGGCATGGTTCAGTGTTCCAGTCCAGATTCGGAAGGAGCCAACCACCGCCAAAACCCCATCTCCCGCACCGAGCAATGCGAGTGCGATCGGCGTTCCGAGCATCAAGGTTATGTACTCGAGCGGATGAGTTCTGTCGCCTCGCATGCATCCCATTTTCGTAATGTGATGATGTGTGGCGTGCATCCTCCACCAGAAAAGCGTTTCATGTTGAATCCGATGAAGCCAGTAATAAACGAAAGTGGATATCAGCATGACTACCAATGCGCTACCCAAGAGCCCTGTTACAGATGTGGGATCAAGGGAAAGGCCCAACGGGGATAGATCGCGAATAGCCTTGAAGCCCTCAGAAATTGGGGTTTGATAAAAGTCGCTGTAAAGAGGGATAAAAAGCAGGCCAGCGGCCGCGAGCCAGCCAGCATCCTCGATCATCTCTTTCGGCTCAAGCAGCCAGTCAGTCCGCTTAGTCCAGATTCTCTCGGCGACAATCATCACAGGAATTGGAACAACTATCATTACCGCGGCGAACAGCTCGCTGTGAACCCACTCGGACGAAACCATAAACGCCATCAAAACGGTTGTACCCAGAACCAGGATCGGTTGAGGCAATGCCCACAGCCATTCTTGCACACCCCAAGCATCTTGCTTGTGGTGATCATTTTCAGTGGTAGATTTATCGTCAAATTCGTAGGCAAATTCGCTCATTTAAACTTCTCCGAGGAATATCTAGTGATCAAGCACAGAATGTATGCAAAATTCCAGCCAATTTCTGGGAAATATCGCTCACTAAATCGGTGCATTCATAGCAAGGCAACCGAAATAGTACCTCAAAATAGCCAAATAAAATCAATCGAGTAAGGTAACTAAAGCGGCGTCCTAGTCACGCATCGATAACATGTCTGATAAACGCACCAAAATAGATCAATTTTTGTTCGGCAGATGGCTCGTTATTGTGCCTCTGAGGCCCTAAAACTGTGCAGATCCACAATGATTCGGGCCCTGGCATGGCGGTTGCATGACANGTGATCCAAAACACAATCAGGTACCTCACATGTTCACAAGCGTTCACAGAAAACTGGTCCTCAACCTTTTGCTCACTTCAGTTGCTGTTAGCTATGCCGCGTCTTCGGCAAGCGCATCTCTGGTGGTCGGCTATAGCGACTGGCCTGGGTGGGTGGCATGGGAAGTTGCGGTTGAAAAGGAGTGGTTCGCTGAGGCGGGCTTGGATGTTACGTTCGAGTGGTTCGATTACGCTGCATCGATGGAAGCCTTTGCTGCGGGTCAGCTTGACGCGGTTACCATGACGAACGGAGACACGCTGGTTACCGGTTCAACCGGTGCTCAAGCTGTAATGATCTTGGTTGGGGATTACAGCAACGGTAACGATATGGTAGTGGCTGCGCCCGGCATTCAGACCGTCAGTGACCTGGAGGGCAGGCGAGTCGGAGTCGAGATTGGGTTTGTCGGTCACCTTCTGCTGCTTGACGCGCTGGAGAGCGTTGGTCTCACCGAGGCTGATGTTGAGCTGGTCAACATCCCGACAAATGAAGCTCCCCAGGTACTCGCGTCCGGTGATGTTGACGCGATTGTGGCGTGGCAGCCAAATTCTGGCCAGAGTCTTAGCAGAGTTCCCGGGTCCACCGCCATTTACACGTCCAGTGATCAGCCTGGACTAATTTACGATGTATTGGCGGTCTCACCAAGGAGTCTTTACGCCAATCGAGAAGACTGGTCCAAGGTGGTTGAAGTCTGGTATCGGGTGGTGGATTACATTCTCGACCCGGCCACCGCGGCAGACGCTATTTCCATCATGGCGGCGCGGGTGGGACTCACTCCGGACCAATACGCGCCGCTGCTTGAGGGCACCAAGCTGCTGACGTTGGAAGAAGCTAAAGGCTATTTTCAGCAGACCGAAGGATTCGATTCTTTAGTTGGCTCTTCGCGTATCTCCGATGAATTCAATCGCAAGTATGACGTCTATCGCGAGCCCCAGGATCTCGATGCCTATATTGATGCTAGCATCACCCTGGGTCTATAGTCTGGGGTGCCGGAAGCCATTATGAGTTCATCTGCTTGGTTGGCTCCCCGTATAGCGCTGTCACCCAAACGAGAGAGAGCGCTGACCGGTCTGTCGTTTCTCTTACCCCTCCTTGTGTGGGCAGGAGTGAGTTACACGCCGTTCATCTGGCATCCCAACATCGAAATCACGGAGCCCGGCTCTGTCAGTTATTTTCAGGAGGGAATGCAGATAGAGCGCGCTGCGTTCAACGACGAGCTTGAACGCCAGCGAGCTGCTGGGGGAAGTCTACCCGACGGTGTGCGCGCGAATCCGGTTTATTTGCCGGCACCACACGAAGTGGCAGTTGCTTTTTATACCTCTTTCACAACAGAGCCACAGCGGCGCAGTGAACAATGGCTCCATCAGAGTCTTTGGCATAGCATCCAGATTATCTTCTGGGGCTTTATGTTGTCGTCTGTTNTCGGNGTCCCAGCGGGCATTCTGTGCGGCACTTTCGCGGCCGTGTCAAGAATACAGGAGCCGTTCGTTGAATTCTTCCGCTATCTGCCCGCGCCGGCTTTCGGCGCCCTGGCTGTCGCAATACTCGGTATTTATGATGGCCCCAAAATCGCCATCATCTTTATCGGGACTTTTTTCCAACAGGTTCTGGTTGTCGCCAATACAACGAGACAGCTCGACATCTCGCTGCTGGAAGCGGCGCTCACCCTCGGAGCAAACCGAAGGCAGCTTTTGTTTAAGGTTGTCATCCCCGGCATCCTGCCGCAGTTGTATCGGGATCAGCGGATTCTGCTGGGCTGGGCCTGGACCTATTTAATCGTTGCAGAGCTAATCGGCACCAGTTCGGGTATCACCTGGTTCATTACACAGCAGGCACGGTATCAGAATTTCGATAATGTATTCGCCGCGATTATCATGATTGGTATTATCGGGTTGCTGTCTGACGTCGTACTCGCGAAGCTGGGCAAGATGCTCTTTCCCTGGGAACGAGCGAGCAACAAAGCTTGAGGTTCGAGTGATCATTTGAACATGGCCAACCTGAAATTGCCGAGTTATCTTGCTCAGAGTGAGACAGTCAAGGCCCGCTTTGACGATTTGAAGCGACGCGATGTGATCCTTGAAGTCTCTGAACTNGGCAAAACCTTTGAATCTGTAAACGGTCCGGTAACAGCGCTGGAGGGAGTGAATTTTCGTGTTCATCGACGCGAGTTCGTGACAGTTATCGGGCCCTCCGGCTGCGGCAAGTCTACTTTGATCAGGATTCTGGCCGGGCTGGAATCCGCTTCCACCGGGGAGGTGCTTTTGGCAGGACACCCTGTCGATACCCCGGGACCAGACCGTGGCATGGTATTCCAGGGATATACGCTGTTTCCATGGCTCACCGTTAAGAAAAATGTAACGTTTGGATTACGCAATCAGGGACTTGACGATGCTGAGGCAAGTCGTGAAGCGCTAGAATGGATTCAGCTTGTTGGTCTGGAAAAATTTGCTGACGTCTACCCGGACGAACTGTCTGGGGGCATGAAGCAAAGAGTCGCGATTGCCAGAGCGCTTGCGGCAAAGCCGCGCATCTTGCTGATGGATGAGCCTTTTGGGGCCCTGGACGCACAAACGCGATCAAAAATGCAGTCCTATTTGCTTGAGATATGGCGGCATATTGATATTACGGTTCTGTTTATCACTCATGATCTGGATGAGGCAATATATCTGGCAGATCGCATTCTGGTCCTCGATGCCAATCCGGGCCGGGTCAACGAGGTAATAGAGGTTCCGGTTCCAAGACCGCGTTCTCCCGCGCAGTTTTTACAGCCGGAGTTTTTGTCAGCGCGTCGGCGTCTTGATGAACTGATCCACCCGCCCTCGGCGACAGAGGAGGCAGTTGGTCTGGATCTCTCACGCTTTGTCAGGTCAGGGGAGAAAACCGACGCACAGGACTGAATGAGATTTTGGGCGACAGGATCTTCCTGTGCAGAGAATCAGAATAGCTGACTAGGGTTCCGGCGCCGAATGGCGCGCGACTGGTCCGAGAGTCAGCGACCTCGATCGACGCGACCGAAAAGATTGCGTTCGTAGGTTACACGGCGGGACAAAAGCCCGGGAGATGGCGTGATCGCTGATGTTTTTGTCTGAGCATTTGTGATCAGTGCAAACGGTGTAACTAGAAGGAGGACGCGATGTTCGAGATTTTTACTGACCAAGAGATGATGTATGCGGACCGTATTGACGGCGGCTCTGGTGTCCTTGTGCTTGGTAGCAACTGTCCGCAATTAAACAACCCCTGCAATGCGAGTAACCCGACTCCTGTTGAAATTATGATATGGGGCGCATGAGTTACGATGACGTCAGCTTCTCAGAAAATAAACAAAGTACTTATTGCGAACCGCGGCGCTATTGCTGTTCGTATAATCCGCACCTTAAAGAAATTGGAGATTGGTTCCGTTGCTGTGTATGCGGAAGCGGACCGTGAATCTCTGCATGTTCGCCAAGCTGACGAAGCTTACTGCCTAGGTGCAGGGACCGCTCGTGAGACCTATCTCGATCAGGATAAGCTGTTCGAAGTTGCCCGGCAGTCCTCTGCTGATGCTGTACACCCAGGATATGGGTTCCTCAGCGAGAATACTGATTTTGTGTCTGAATGTGCCGCCAATAAGCTTGAATTCCTTGGGCCGACAGCGACCCAGATTGAAGCTTTCGGGCTGAAGCACCACGCCAGGAAGCTTGCGGAGTTGCAGGAGGTTCCACTGTTGCCGGGCACTGGCGTGTTGAGTGGGGTAGAAGAAGCACTCTCCAAGGCAGAAGACATTGGTTATCCGGTGATTCTCAAAAGCACTGCTGGAGGCGGAGGTATCGGCATGCAGCTTTGTTGGGATTCCGAAGAACTGACAAAGGCTTATGACTCTGTAGCGCAAATGAGCGCAAACAATTTCGCCAACGCAGATCTTTTTTTGGAGAAGTTCTTAGAGAATGCCCGACACATCGAAGTTCAGGTGTTTGGTGATGGCGAAGGAAATACGATTACGCTGGGGGAACGTGACTGCTCTGCACAGCGTCGTAATCAAAAGGTCATAGAAGAGACTCCGGCGCCAAATCTGCCCGACAGAGTTCGCCGGTCACTGGGCGAGGTGGCTTCTCGACTGCTGCAGTCAGTGAGCTATCGGAGTGCGGGTACAGTTGAGTTTATCCTCGATGCGGATACCCAGTGCTTCTACTTTCTTGAGGTAAACACGCGTCTACAGGTGGAGCATGGCGTAACAGAGGAAGTCTACGGGGTCGATCTCGTAGAGTGGATGGTTCGCTTAGCCGATGGGACTCTGCCACAACTTGCCACTATCGCCGATGTCTTAAGCCCGTCCGGTCATGCAGTACAGGCCCGTATTTATGCAGAAGACCCTTTTAAAGAGTTTCGCCCCTGTGCGGGTCTGCTCTCTCAAGTAGCGTTTCCGTCAGCCGGAGAGACATCTGAGGCTCTTTTGATTGGCTCCAAGCTGCGAGTCGATCATTGGATAGAATCCGGCCTTGAGGTCAGTCCTTATTACGATCCAATGCTCGCAAAAATGATTGTCCATGCTGGTAGCCGAGAGGAGGCGCTGGCCAGTTTACGGCACAGACTGTCGGAAACCAATATCTACGGCATTGAGACCAATCTGGACTATCTGCAGGCACTGCTGGCTTCCGAGCCGGTGAGAGCGGGGCGCTATTTCACTAATACCCTTGCCCATTTTCACTTTGAAAAGTTTGCATTTGAGGTGCTGACCCCCGGCACGATGACGACCGTGCAGGATTTTCCGGGGCGGCTCGGGCATTGGGACGTTGGTGTGCCTCCGTCCGGCCCATTCGACAGTCGCAGTTTTCGACTGGGCAACCAGCTGCTTGGTAATTCTGCAGATGCAGCAGGACTGGAAATGACGCTGAGCGGCCCGACTCTGTGTTTTCTCTCAGACACGAGGATCGTCTTGACGGGTGCACACATGCCCGCTGACATAGATGGAGAAGAAGTCGCTTTCTGGTCGGTGCGAGAAATAAAGGCAGGTCAGCAGCTGTCTATCGGGAAAATCAGCGCCGGTGGTGCCCGGGCATATCTGCTGATTCAAGGGGGAATTCAATGTCCCACCTATCTTCAGTCAAGATCAACCTTTACCCTCGGGCAGTTTGGCGGGCACGCTGGCAGGGCCCTGCGCAGTGGAGACGTGTTGCATCTTCAGCTCTATGAGCCAACGGGGGATTTGCCAGTGCCTGTGGTCCCGGTAGCGCTGTTGCCAAAGATCAAAAACCACTGGTTGCTTCGGGTGATACACGGACCCCACGCAGCACCGGAGTTTTTCACCGAGACTTATATTCAGGATTTCTACAAGCAATGCTGGACCGTTCACTATAACTCAAGCCGCACGGGGGTCAGACTGATCGGTCCAAAACCTGAATGGGCTCGAAGCGATGGTGGCGAAGCCGGGATGCATCCCTCCAACATTCACGACAACGCCTATGCGTTCGGCACCGTAGACTTCACTGGTGATATGCCGGTCATTCTTGGCCCCGATGGCCCTTCTCTGGGCGGCTTTGTCTGTCCGGCAACCGTCATCAGCGCTGATTTGTGGAAAATTGGCCAGCTGGCAGCAGGGGACACCATTAGGTTCATCGCAGTCACTACAGAATCTGCAGTCTCAGAACTCAGGCTTGGCCATGAAGAGGTGAACAATTTGCGCGCCCTGGCGGGTGAGACGGTTACGGTCGCCGATTACACTACGAATGTTGAATCCGTTNCGCTTCACGGGCTTGAGGTCAAGCTCAGATGCAGCGGTGACAGTTGGGTGCTAGTCGAATTCGGAGAGATGGTGCTGGATATCGAATTACGTTTCTTGGCGCACCGCCTGATGTTATCCCTCGATCAGGAGAAAATCGCAGGCGTACTCGAGCTGACGCCAGGCATACGGAGTCTGCAGGTACATTTTGATCCGCTCCGAATCGCGCAGGGCAGTCTTTTCAAACATCTTAAGAGACTCATTCAACAGCTGGCAGACCATAAAAAGACCAAGGTGCCATCGCGAATAATCCGCCTGCCCCTATCGTGGGACGATTCGCAGTGCAAACTTGCGATTGAAAAGTATGATCAGNTTGTGCGCAAAAATGCGCCATGGTTCCCTTCCAATATTGAGTTCATNCGTCGCATAAACGGCCTTCAGTCAATTGAAGAAGTTAAGCAGATTGTGTTCGAAGCAAGCTATCTGGTGATGGGACTGGGTGATGTTTACCTAGGTGCGCCTGTTGCCACTCCCGTCGATCCGAGGCATCGTCTGGTGACGACAAAATATAATCCGGCACGGACCTGGACCGCCGAAAATTCTGTNGGCATCGGCGGTTCCTATCTTTGTATATANGGNATGGAAGGTCCTGGCGGTTATCAGTTCGTGGGGCGNACACTGCAGATGTGGAACCGGCACCGTCAGACGGCTGCGTTCCCTCAGCCTTGGNTGTTGAGGTTTTTTGATCAGATCCAGTTTTATGAAGTGGACGAGGCAGAACTGGCACGGNTCAGGGAAGATTTNCCATTGGGTAACTTCCCCATAGACATTGAGGAAACAGAATTCAGCCTGGTTGACTATCAGGCTTTTCTTCACAAACACAGCGCGTCGATCGCGAAGTTTAAGCAGACCCAGCAGTCAGCATTCGACACCGAATTGGACAGCTGGAAAATAACGGGCCAGTTCCATTTCGAAGAGCAGGTGCCCGAACCGGACGCTGAGCATGAANCGGTGCCTGAGGGTATCGAGGCGGTTGNCAGTCCGGTTGCTGGCAGCCTCTGGAAATGGGCGGTTGANGAGGGCGACATGGTCGATGAAGGTGAGGCTCTGCTGATNTTGGAATCCATGAAAATGGAAATCGAAGTCTCCGCCCCCTGCGCCGGCAGAATACATAAAATGTTGAAGCCAGCAGGTGCGTCGGTTCAGGCCGGTATGCCACTTGTTTTTATCGAGGCGGAGTGATGATTCAAGACGGTTTTGTTCCTGATATCGAAGCGGTTCGGCAGGGTTATGCGAGCGGGCAATTCACGCCCAGAGAGCTGGTGGGGCATTTAACTGAGAGGTCAACCCAGTTCCACGCGCACAATATCTGGATTCATCAGCTTACGGCGGCAGAGCTTGAGCCTTATCTGCGGCGCCTCGAGTCAGGAGATCGTGAAAAGCTCCCGCTGTACGGAGTGCCATTCGCCATCAAGGATAACATCGACCTTGGCGGCGTGCCGACTACTGCNGCCTGTCCAGAGTTCGCCAACAAGCCGGAGCGTTCAGCTTATGTTGTGCAATTGCTAATTGATGCGGGTGCCATTCCACTCGGTAAAACTAACATGGATCAGTTTGCGACTGGCTTGGTGGGGACTCGCTCGCCCGAACCTTGGGGACCTTGTAGAAATGCTTTCGATCCAGAGACGATCTCGGGCGGTTCAAGCGCAGGCTCAGCGGTTGCGGTGGCGCTTGGGCTGGTGAGTTTCTCCCTTGGCACAGACACTGCAGGCTCGGGTCGTGTTCCGGCGATGCTCAACAACATCTACGGCCTGAAGCCGTCCCGGGGATTGCTGAGTATGTCGGGTGTGTTGCCTGCATGCCGGACTCTGGATTGTCCCAGCGTGTTTGCGCTGTGCGTATCTGATGCTCAGCTTGTGTTCTCCCTACTGGCAAAATCTGACGCCGGTGACGCGTATTCCAGAGCAAACCCGATGAGTAACAGCCACCGCTTCTTTGGCAGTACCTCAGACAAACCCAGAGTAGGCATACCTCGCTCTGATCAGCTTGATTTTTTCGGAGAAGAGTCTGGACGTCAGCTGTTCGATCGGGCGATTAGTAACTGGCAATCGCTCGGCGCCGAGGTTGTTGAGGTGGATGTCGAGCCATTACTTCGGGCGGCTAAACTGCTCTATGAGGGCCCCTGGGTTGCCGAGCGGTATGCTGCGCTGGAAACGATTCTGGAGCAGCGGCCGGACGCGGTTCACGAGGTCGTCAGGGAGATCGTGGAGGGCGCGAAAAATAAGGATGCCGTCGCCGCGTTCAAGGCGGAGTACCAACTCCAGACATACCGGGCTTTCGCAAGAGGTTTGTTTGAGCAGATAGATTTTTTGGTCAGCCCTACGGCACCTCGAAGCTATCTGGTTCGTGAGCTACTTGAAGACCCGATTACGTTAAATTCGAACATGGGCTTCTACACAAACTATATGAATTTGCTCGATTTGTGTGGTGTGGCCGTGCCGGCAGGGTTCATGAGCAACGGGATTCCGTTTGGAGTGACTCTCATTGCGCCTTGCTTTCATGAAATCAGCTTGCTGAATCAGGCGCTGCGTTGGGAGCATCAGCAGCGCTTACCTATGGGGGCATCGGATAAGGTTTATCAGGGTGACTCAGAATTGCCTGCTGTGACTACTAGCGATCAGGTCAAGGTAGCGGTGTGCGGCGCGCATTTGAGCGGAATGCCGCTCAATTGGCAGCTCGCAGAGCGCGGGGCGACACTCGTGGCAGAAACTGAAACCAGCGAAAACTACCGTTTTTACGCGTTGGCGGGCGGGCCGGTAAAACGCCCCGGGCTGANGCGCTGTAAGAGTAACGGTTGCCAGATCAAGGTGGAAGTGTGGTCGGTGCCGGTAGCNGAATTNGGTGCCTTTGTTTCCGCGATCCCGCACCCACTTGGCATTGGTAAGCTGGAGTTAATCAGTGGTGAGTGGGTGAGCGGCTTCATTTGTGAAGAAGCAGGCCTGGCAGGCGCTGAAGATATCTCAGAGCTCGGGTCCTGGCGAAGCTATATCGAGGGCCTATCAAGTTNACCGCTGCTACNGCAAANCNTGCCCAGCTCGTTAGACAGCTTGCCNNTGGTGTTGTCGTTGTTCCTTCGTTNTTANTCGTTCGTATGCAGCATTTCCTNAGCTCTGCAGCTNGCTACCCGGCACCCTATCGGGTGTTNGCAGTGGNANACTCCTCTGGAATGTAAACTGGNAAGCCCCAATCACGCGCGCCACGACCTACTCCATTCATCAAAATAAAGTCATCCAGAGTCCGAATATCGGTCTCGCCATTAATAAGGTTTACTGCTTGCAGGGCAGTTTCGAGTAGCCCTGGCCCGAGTTGCAGCGAATGCTCCCCTGGACGATAGTTGGAACGAAGCCGATGATCTAGCCCGGGTCGGTTAGTCATCTCGATGCGGCCGCCAAAAATATGACTTATGGGTTCTTCTTGTGCAAGTTGCACAAGCCTTTGAAGAGACTCCCGATAGGCATCAAAGTCTCTGATCACTAAGCGTCCTGGATAGAAGGTGTTACCGGTAAGTAGCAAGTCGCTCCAAGGGTCGTAGATGGTTATCGCTGAATCGTCTAGGCCCGGAGTGGGCACAACGGAAAGAACTCGCCCACCCAAATCTAACTGTTGATCTGCGATGACGTTCGCGCGAGCTTCAGAACCAGGCGCAAAAATATTTGTTTCAGGTCTCTCGGCGAATTGGTCTAGCGCAGCAGTTTGTGATTGATCCGAGCCCAGTGGCATCACTATTAAATCAGGTATTTCTGCCCTGTGCGCATGTGCCCAGCTTTGCAATATGCCATCAATCACACCGATTAGTGGGAAGAACTCCTCCTCCTCAGTTGCGCCGGCATCAAGAAGCAGGGCCTGTTGATTTCCCATCAACAAATACATAAACGGGGCCTCCCAATGGATGGCCGGATTTTGCCGAAGTATGTAGGTGTGCTCATTGTAACGATGAACCTGAATCCGAACATCAGTGTTGGCTTTTGCGGATATACTCCCGTGGATCCAGGTAAAGCGAAGATTGCCTGGCGCGGCCAATTCGCGACTAAAGTTTTCCTGCGCCAGCAATTGGGTGGCGGCGGTATTGATCAAAAACAAAAACAGTATATTTCTAGCATTCATCGCTATTGGTCCGTTGTGGTGTACCAGGGGATTTGATTGTAGATGAGGAAATCGTCGTAGATATAAATCCCGGGGCTGTTGACCTCGTAAGTTGCTCCTACTGCCTGATCAAGCATCTCTAGCGTCATCTGCATCGGGGGCTCATTCGGCTGCCACGTCGTCCCGATTGGGTAGTCGATGCCNGGCTCCGCGGTCATTTCGATGTGGTTGTTTACGAGGTGCGCGACTGGGTTTTGATCGGCGATGCTTCGCAACTTTCGTATACTCGCAACCCACGCGTCCCAGTCCTCCAAATATAGGCGACCACGGTAGAACATATCGCCGGTGTACAATAAATCAGTCCATCCGTCATAGATGGCTAACTCAGAACCTTGATGCCCAGGAGTACCCGTTACAACAAGCTCACGGCCGCCAAGATCATAGGTAACGATCTCCTGTGGATAATTATCAATTCCCCAAAAAGCCATCATTTCTTCGTGGGTTAGACCAACCATAACAGTATTTGGGCGGTCGACGAATTGATTCCAGGCGGCGTAGTGGTCGCCATGCAGATGGCTGTTCGCAACAATAAGCTTGATGTCTGATTGTTGATGTTGTTC
This sequence comes from Gammaproteobacteria bacterium, assembly GCA_002691885.1. Lineage (GTDB taxonomy): Bacteria > Pseudomonadota > Gammaproteobacteria > Pseudomonadales > Pseudohongiellaceae > UBA9145. The sequence continues at coordinate 1,701 of NZJB01000113.1, read as the reverse complement.
TTCCCATTCCTGAATAATCTTGTCCACCACTTCGCGAAGTGGGAATAGTGCGGGCGAAGACGTCGAGCCCTGATCTATCAGCATCGCCACGCCATTTCCGAAGAAAAGGTACATGAAGACTCCTTCGTAATTAATCGCTTTATTCTCGCGAAGAATGAAGGTGTGATCATTGTAGGCGTGGACTTGCACTGCTGGGTCCGTGTTGTCCATGGCTGATTTTGAACCATGAATCCACACACTCGGAAATGTCCCTGACGCTCTGCCATTAAGAGGAAAGGTTAAAGGAGGCTCTTTCAGAGCCGAGAATGCGACATCAAAAACTGCGACGCAAAATGCCACGAGCGCTATAGACACAATGGTTTTGATGTTTGTGAATCCGGCTGAGTTCTTCTTCATATTACTGATACTCTTTTAATAAACCAGTACGCACCTATACCGGCGATCGTGATTGTAGCGGGCCGTGCGACTCTTTTCGCATACTGAGCCCAGCGTTGCATCCACCCCACNGCNAGAAAGGCTATGGCNAACACAGTCAACTGACCANCCTCAACCCCAAGATTNAANAGGAGGAGCGACGACAGAAAGTCTTGCGGTGGCAAGTCTAAGTCACTNAGCACTGNGGCAAACCCTAACCCATGGAGTAAACCAAACAANGTCACNATAACTAACCGCCAGCGAGCAATTTTTTCACTGTGTAAGTTGTCCAACGCAATACACACAATCGANGCAGCAATGAGNGGTTCCACNATCGAGGCGGGGACCGAAACAATACCAAAAGTGGCTAGGCCCAAGGTCAACGAATGNGCNANGGTNAAGCAGCTGACCTGCANTATTAGCTGCCTTAATCCAATGGAGAGNAAGAANAGACCCAGGACAAACACAATGTGGTCAAGGCCCCTGGGTATNATGTGTTGGAAACCGAGNGCTATCCATTNCAAACCNGGCGCGAGCGCTTGAACCGCTANAACCGCCTTTGTGCTTAAGGCCTCGCCCTCAGTTGATGCTGCTTTTTCTCCAAAAAAAATCGGTCGGCTGCTGCGNTCCCTCTCAGTGAGCAATCTTGAGGCGGGCAGTGGGGACGCGGCGTGATCTACTCGCAACAATGCTGGCCAAGGGACTTCGAGCTGGTNATTGATGAGNAGTTCAANAGAGGCGTCTGCNGGTANAGGTGATTTTANTTNAAANNANAACTCAGCCATCTGCGGGGAAAAAGGGTTTTTAATCGCCNGAAGCGAAGACGCGGTTAGCTGCCATGAGTCNAGTTCAAAANCAACAACGCTGCCGTTCACCTTCACCTGTAAGCCTGACTTGATTTGAGAGGCTATCGGTCGGAGGGCTTCAGCTTGTTTATTTGAATCGCTAGACGCAGCGATCCAATAATCTTCAGCGNTCATAAGAGATTGCCCGAGATCGATATCTATATCCAGATTTACACTATCAGGCCGGGTCGCATCTAGGTGNATCTCCGTCATATTGAGTAAATGAGCAGACGAAGTTGNTGGCGCAAGAAAAAACGCACANGGAANCCATAGTANTANTCTGNAGACTGCCCTACTGGTTATGCCGCTATCCACAGTGTTGGCGAGCAAAGGCAATTTGTTACGCATTCCTATGATCACTCTTCAGGCTTGTTGCGGAAGACCGTTGATGCCGGTAGTACTTCTGTATTCACACTTGAATAAACAAAAATAGCAATAAACA
>NZJB01000112.1 GCA_002691885.1 Gammaproteobacteria bacterium | reverse complement strand
GGCTCCAACACAGACCTGACTGATCCTGGAACTGGAATCGCGAGCGTAGGCACCGTGACAGCAGGGACCGATGCGGTTGGCGCATACGGACAAGGCTCCCTTTTCTTCAACAGTAATACTCTAGCTAGTCCAACTGCGACGCGGATCAACATCACGGCTCAGGGAAACGCAAGCCAAGCGATAACTGAGTTGGATAATGCGATCAACGGGGCGGCCGCTGAGAGGGCTAAGTATGGCTCGTACATGTCTCGACTACAGCATGCCGCTGACAACCTACAAAACGTCGCTACGAACACCTCGTCTTCCTTAAGTCAGATAGCTGATGCAGATTATGCAACCGAGACCACTGAGCTTGCTCGGACGCAGATTATCTCACAAGCAAGCACCGCAATGCTTGCACAAGCAAACCAAGTGAAACAGACAGTGTTAGCTCTACTAAGGTAATGGTTTACAGTCGGTGGTTAAGCTCAAGGTACTTGGTGTATTCTTGAGCTTAACCGCGAGTCTAATCTAAACTTTCCTTGGTGCAAGTAAGATTCTGGCCATGTGCCGCATTAGAACGCGGCAGCAATTACTAGAAACCATACGTGATGTATGAATTGTCACTAAGAGGAAAAATGTATGAGCACGTTAAATGTACCTAGCGTGTCTGAGGTCGCGAAACCGGCTGACCCTCCGAAGGGAACATCTGAAACAAAAGCAGCCGAGCTCAGCACGAGCACGCGGGAGATCTCTGAGTCTACCGCCGAGGTGGCTGCGAGCTTGAGTGAGCAGAAGAGCCTATCTGCGGAATCAATTGAAAAGATTCAAGAACGTCTGGAGCGCACGATTGAGATGTTGAATGTTGACCTTGAGCTCAGCGAAACGAACTTGAGCTTCAGTGTAGACAAGGTTTCAGATCGGGTATTGGTAGCTGTTGTAGATGAAAACACTGGTGAGATGGTCAGGCAGGTTCCTGCCGAAGCTATTCTGAAGGTGGCCCACAACATCGAGGCCTTGAAGGGTATTCTATTTGACGACATGTACTAGCTCGAGCTATCTCGCTTCGGTATATAAGATCTTTACTCTTATCTAAGTTTACCGTCCCAAGAGCACCAAAAGTCGTTTTCACCGTGGAAACGAGAGTTATGATAAGCTTTCTGTGTGTGTAAGCCTATCCTTCGAAAGGAACAGGCTCAAATAGGAGGCTATAGTGCAACTCTTTAGACTACTCCCAGAACGTTTTTCTCATGCCGTCACGGTTTTAACGATTCTAGTAAGTCTCTCAGCAGCTTGCTCAGGTCAGACAAACCGTTTTGAGGCGGGAATCTCTGCCAAGGAGAGAGGGCAGTATTTGACCGCGATCAGGTCATGGTTGCCCCTGGCCGAGGATGGTATGCCCGAGGCCCAAGTTAATCTTGGTCACATGTACAACGAGGGTTTAGGCGTTGACGTCGATTATGAAGAAGCCCTCTATTGGTATACTTTAGCTTCAGAGTCTAATCAACCTGAGGCGGTGTTCAACATAGGGCTGCTTTACCTTGACGGAAATGCAGTGGAGCAAAATGCTGCTACCGCGGTAGATTACTTCGAGCGCGCAGAATCCTTAGATATATCGGCGGCGTCTTACATGATCGGAACTTTACAGCTCTCTGGTGATCATGGGATACCGGTGGACTTGGAAGAGGGCCGAGAAAGAGTGCGTCTCGCAGCTATTGGTGGGGTGCCAGAGGCTCAATTTTCCTACGCGAATTTACTTTTATCCGGCGTAGGTGCGCCGCGCAAACTCAGAGGAATATTTGACTTTTTCTTTTCTGAGACTGCACCTGTCGGTGATCCATTCCTCTCTTACATTTGGGGAAGAATCGCTCAAGAGGGCGATCTCTTCGATTCAGATTTGGACCGCTTGGTTGGCGTAACAGAAGTAATGCTAGATGGACGACAAGAACAAGCGGAGGAAATAATCGAGGAATGTATCGCCTCCGCGTTAACAAATTGCCCCTCTATACTCAGAGTGGAGTGACTACTATGTCAATCCGCCTATTCAGTTCTCTTCCCTCAGCTGTCTCATTGGAGGCAATTGGTACCGAGTCACCGAATGCCATGATGTAGATATCACCTGGCCTGAGATAAAGTTCATCCAAAAAAAACTCGGCGACAGATGCCGCGCGAGCCGAAGACAAGTCCCAGTTATCGTCGTACCTCCCACCGAACGAAAGAGGTACATCATCAGTGTGCCCTTCAACGCGAGATATTGCTGGAATGGGTAGCAAAACATCTCCGATAGACTCTAATAGGGTTCTAAAGTTTGGTCTCAGTTGTGCTGAGCCGCTTGAGAAGCTCTGGTCACCAGGAATCCGGAGGATAATCTCGCCATCCTCCATACTGACACTAACTTGGCCAGCAGAGACCTCATTTGAGAGCGCCGCCAGAACGTCTCGATAGATGCGGGCGACAGTATTTGCTTCTCTTGACTCACTTGCTTGGATTGATTCAGTCCCATCAATAACTTCAATAACTCCTTGGGTCTCGGATTGCGCCGTCGCGACCTGAAGGAAGATTTCAATCAGTTCCCGGTCTAACTGGCCAGGTTCGTTGGCGAGCGCCTCAGTCTGGTCAGCCCCCGCGCCGGGCGGCAGTATCTCCACTACGACACGATTATCTTCCTGTCGGGTGATTACCTTACCTTGTGATATTTGCGACGCCAATCGTTCCTCCACAATCTCATAGGCATTGGAATTCTCAAGTGACCGAGCTGTATCTGTATCGAGTTGCTGGTCCAAGGGCGTCTGTTCCGACCGCTCTTCCTCAATAATATCGAAAACTATCGGCTCAACTTGGCCAGACCGAAACTGCTCCATTACTAGATTTTCTGCTGTAGCCTCCTGAAACACCTCAATCTCTCGCTGGACGCCACTTATTGACGCTGCGACTGAGTCCATTGTCCTTATTTGTTCCGGGGAAAACACCGCGAGGGCAAGCACAATTACGAAGAAAGCCATCAGTAGGATAGCCATGTCAGCAAAAGTACCGAGATATAGGGGTGCTTGCGGCGAACACGGTGGGCACTCCGACTCACGGCCATCATCTTCTAATTCGACTTCATTAACCTTCATAATCTCGATCTAGTCTTCGATAAATTCCGCCAATTTAATCTCGATCCTTCGGTTTTGTGCTCGCCCCTCAGCACTCTCGTTCGAAGCTATCGGCACGGTATCCGCAAATCCGACAACAGAAAATCTGACGGCTTGCAAAGCAGGGTCTAAAAGTAGAATATTTGTTACTGCGCTCGCCCGGGCTGAGGACAGATCCCAATTCGATCTAAACTCGTCGCTAAACGCGATGGGCACATTATCGGAGTGTCCCTCAACTTGAACCCTCATGGCTTCGGATGATGCAACTGTCTCCGCCACCTCAGAAATTAGCTGCGAAAAATTAGCGGTAAGGTCGGCGCTCCCTGAGCGAAATGAGTCTTGGCTTGCTAGACGTATGATGACCTCGTCTTGTACGCGTTCAATCTCCAACAGTCCCCGTTGCTCCTGAGTTTCAAGGTCTGTCCGCACTCGCTCAAGCTTCTCGCCGGCTATCCGTTCGCGTTCAGCGGCCTCAGCAGCGTCCGCTTGGCTGTTTGAAACTGCAAAAACTTGGATTTCCCTAATTATCTCTGACTGTACCTGTGCTACGGTCTCTATTGCATCAATGACCGCCTGCCGCACAGTGCCACTTCTGTTTTGGTTTCGCCCATCGTCACTACCCGGCGAAGCCGAGTCGCTATTGATCTCCACAACTAAGTTCTCGCCTTCTATCTTGATGGTTACCTCGCCGTCCTCTATTTCATCCTCGAAAACAGCTCGTAAAATCTCCAGTTCTCGTCTGATGTCGTACTTGTTATCGAATTGCTCTGTGGGCCTAAGCAAATACTGCGAATTTGTGTTTAAGGCTTTCTGCCGCAGGTTGTCCGATAGATCTCTTATCGTGTCTGCAGGCGAAAAAGTCTCAACCAGAAGGGACCTGGCTGATGGCGGTTTGATGTCCAGATTCATAGTTTGCACGCCGAAGGCCTGACGGAGTGATCCGCTAATCTTTTGGAAATTTTGAATGTCAAACTGAACCTGTGCTAGCACTAAAACAAAAAAGGCCATTAAGAGAATCGCCATATCCGAAAATGTAGCTAGATACGTAGGTACCCCCCTAGGGCAGTCATGGCAATCCGCCTCTGGCGGTCTTTCCGCAATAGGCACTACAAACGCCTCATCAGTATGAGCCGTCGTCAATGATGGAGTATTGGCTGGTGTAACGCTTTCCATTTACGCGCGTCTAATTCTAGACTAAAGCTGTCCGAAGACGCGGAGCAAGATAAGCTTGCAATTGACCTTCCATCAGGCGAGGGTTTCCGCCTGCCTGTATGAATTGGATTCCTTCTATAATAATCTCTCTGTTAAGTGCTTCAAGGTCGGACAGCACGCTGAGTTTATTGGCGCATGGCAGCACGAAGGCATTCGCGAATAGGGCCCCATAGAAAGTAGTTAACACGGCCGTCGCCATGTTCCCGCCAAGAGACGCAATGTCCGACATGTTAGAAAGTAGGCCTACGAGACCCACCAAGGTTCCGATCATACCCATCGCAGGCAAAACCTCACCGAGGTAACTTAATACGGCGCCGGAATGCTTATGCCTAAGCTTCATTGCCAGAAGGTCTCCCGCAAGTGTCTGTTTTACTGCCTGGGGTTGGCTTCCATCTACTAACATTTGAATGCCAGCTGCCATGAACTTATCTGGTATCTCTTGGTTTTGAAGCGCAATCAGGCCGTCTTTTCTCGCTAATGTTCCTAGTTCCACTAATTTACCGATAATATTTGTCGGTTTTTCCACATTTTTTCGAAAAGCCAGGAACAGCAAGATGGGCAGCTTCATAGCTTCTTCACCAGAAGATTTTAGATAAGTCGCCATGACGGACCCGACCAAAACAAGCATGACTCCCCCAGGATCCACGTAGTTATTCATGAAAGACATGCCTTCATTTTCACTAAGCTGGTCGAAAATCGTGTAGGCCACTGCTGCAAAACCGCCAAAAAAGCCAAGAAAGGAACTAAAATTCATAGTGTTTACCGCCAAAGTCTCAACCGATGTCCGACGCGCGTAGGTATTATTCTCCACCCGTCAACCTCTTGCAACCCGAATCCCGTTTTCGTTGGAGTATTCAATAGACAAGGCACGCGAGGGAGCCCCAAGCCGGGGAAGCCTTTGGTTTACTTACAACAAATTGTCAGGCTTTAGTCGTCCACTTTGACTTATGCACGGGCATGAGGCCCTGCCACCACAGTGTTTCTTAAGCCTTTAGATCCATTTTCGACTTCGATTTGTCCGTATTTAACGCTTTTTTTGATACCTCCATACTATTTCTTTTTTTTGTGAAACTCACACATACGCTCCCATCAGCTTCAAGCACTTCTAACGCTGGTAATTTTTGTGATTTGAATTGCATGGCTCGACAGCCGTAAGGTTTCTCGGAGTCCCATGTAATATAAAACCAACGGCATCGTCTGCAATCGGGAAAAGACGAGTCAAAGGGCACGACTGAAATCCTCGATGATGACAATCGATCTGCCGTGCCGCGTCAGATCAAGCCACCGTATCAAGCAGCCTTTCCACATGCGCCGCCATCCAAAGGCAGTAGCGTCAACCCTTGCCACCATACTTGAAAAAAGATAAGACATCTAATCGGCTCACTTACTACTGTACATGTTGTCCATGGCTTTAAATTGCCCTTCCAGATAATCCCCAGTGGACTTGCTTCGCTGCACAATCGATTCCATCGCTGCAAACTGTTTAATGTATCTCTCATACGCTTCAGTCATTCGGACTTGCAAGGCCTCGAGTGCTTCCTGTTCAGAAGTAAGCGTAGTGTTAGCATTAGTAGTGCGATTCGAAACAAGCCCGTCTGTTTCAATTAGTTCTAACAGATCGATTCTTGCTTCAAGAGCAAGGCCCTTACTGGCTCCGTCGTAACGGCTCTGGCTGTCATTGTTAGCAGTCAGCATCTTTTTTAAGTCGCCGAGTTTTGTCGTTATCGCGTCGACATAAATGGTTTCGTTTATCTCTACGTCCCCATCAAGCTTGAAAGCTAGCCCGAGGTCTCTGAAGCTGGTCATAGAGCCCGACGCCGTCGCAGACTCAAGGTCTAGCAAACCTTTTACTTTTGCTCTTAGCAGATTAACAAAGGAGGAATCACTGGCCAGTGCTCCACCAAACTCGCCAGTGTCGTTGTCCGGATCCTCCATTTCTTTGAGCTGCGTATTAAAATCGTTAAGAGAAGTAACCAGTTGGTCGATCGAACTTCGCAGACTAGCTAAGTCCTCTGTTACTGTGACCGTTGCGCTTGATGTCCCGCTCAACTGCAAGGTGACTCCAGTAATCACATCAGTAATTGTATTCGTTGCCCGATTTATAGAACCGATACCATTCACCGACATGATCGCGTTCTGTGCGGTAGAGAGAATGTTTCCGTTCGTTGAGAACCCTAAGTCTGGAGATGAGCTGAGGGTAAATTGGTTTTGAAGCCCTGAATCTCCAATGACCGAGACATGCCAAGAGTCAGCTACACCTTGAGTCGTAGCTATTGTTAGGAGATTTGCATTCGTCCCGCTTGCAGCAAGATCGGTCACACCATCACCTGCTGTTGTGGAAGTGAATCGAACCTGGGAGCCGTTAACTGAACCCGTAGACCAGCCTGTCAAGGTTCCTGTTGAGGAGAAGTTATCTGCGGCGTTAGGAGCTCGATCGGCCGAAAGGCTTGAGAACGCAGCAGCAACTTGGGCGCTCGTCATGCTTGCAGAAGCAGTCAATGTAACCCCCGCCACGGTGAACGTCTGCCCAGCTGTCATTGCAGAGAATGTCACTAAAGCATTTTCTGTGACAGCTGCGCTTTTATTTATAAGTGATGCGGATATCCCTAAATCAGCATCGTTAATTGCGGCGACAACACCTGCAGGCGTATCGGTAGCAACACTGACAGTTGTGTCAATTCCCGGGCTAGGCCCTTGATTAAAGGATAGGTTAAAGCTGGACCCGCCATTTAGGGACGTTGTTTGCGAAGCTGAACCATTCGAGACTATTCGCGTTGGAGCAGCTAGTTGCGAAGCTTGGATTAAGTAGGTACCGGGTACTGCGGAACTCCCACTTATCGGTGCGGCAGTGACAGACGTAGCAAGCGATGATGTAGACGTATACTCTGTGATTGAGCTCACGTCCTCCAAATTTATTAAAGCGGAATTAATCAGAGATATACTGGATTTAACTTTTGCTAGGGCAGATATCTTAGCTTCACTGCGTTCAATTTTTTGCTCAGTACTTGAGATTTTTGGATTAAGTTCTGCCTCTGATAAGGACGTCGCAAGTTCCTGGATGTTAACACCAGAACCTACATTAAGAGCAGTAGTGATTTTCGAACCTTGGCTCTTTGTTTGATCGACCGATTCCATTGTTCTGCCTTGAGATGTCTAATTACATGTCCTGATTTGAAAACAATTTCTTAAACTTGCGGTCATCCCAAATAATCGAATAAGCTCAATTGAGAAACCTTTGCGAATGTGCTTTGAGCGGCCTCGAGCGCTAACATATTCGCTGACAATTTTGTAATAGCTTCTGTGTAATCAGTGTCCACTGACTTAGACATAAGATCTTTGTAAACAATTGTCTTTTCATCGATGATGTCGAGACGATTTGATATCCGAGCTTGCGAAAGGCCTAGTTCTACTTGTTTTTTGCTAAGCTTTTCAGAAAAGTTCTCTGCATCAGCCATCGCTTTTGCTATGTCTGCCTGATTATTTGCATTTAATGCTGCTTCGAACTCGTCCAGCATTTCAAAAGCAGTTAGGTAAGTGACGTCTCCATTCGCCGCGGTCCTTTTGATATTTGAGAGAATCTCTGTACCTGTTGTGTTTACCCGAATTTTCTCTCCGTTCCCGACATCAACCTTAATCGCTGTTTGGTCGCCTACGTAGCTGATGGTAGAGCCTGACGCGATCGTAGTTGCTGAAGCTCCTGTGCCTGCAACACTTAGAGAACCAGTGGTACCAGTTGTAGGAGTGAATGTGACTTGATCAGTGTTGGCGATTGCGCCAGTTGTATAGCCCGTCAATGTTCCTGACGTCGAGGCGATGTTACCGCCTGAGGAATCGCCGGCCGCTCCCTTGGCAAGGCTGTCGAAGGCTGCTGCGACCTCAGCAGCGGTTGCTCCTGATCCACCCGCCGTGACCGTGATTCCAGCAATTGTTAAAGTTTGATTAGCGGTCAGCGCACCGAAGTCAACTATTTGTGTATTGATGAAAGGCTTAGTAGCAGTTGCAGCTCCAGCGAAAAAGTAGTTGCCATCCTCGTCCCTCTCATTAGCGTAAGCAAGCAGCTGGTCCTTGAATTGCGCTACTTCAATTGCGATGAGCTTTCGATCCTCCGCTGAATAAGTGTCGTTTGCCGCGGTTATACTCAGCTCATGGATTCTGTCCGATATCCTTCTCATTCCGGAAACGAGGCTTTCCTCTTGCCGGAGTCGGCCGTCTGCTTTTTGAAGACTCGATTTATGATTTTGCTGCTCCTGAATAACGGAACTCATTCTCAGGCTAGACATCGCTGCCTGCGAATTCATACTCGCTGTTGGTGCCTTCTTGCCCGAAGCGAGTTGTGTCTGTAAATTGCTTATCTCATTCTGTTGTTCACTCAATCGCCGGTTGAGTGTCGTAAAATACAAATTAGTAGAAATCTTCATCTCAAGCTTTGCTCCACAAATTAAAATGCGACACGCATGAGTTCTTCGAATATTTTGTTTGACACTTGCATCGCCCGCGCACTAGCGAGGTATGCTTGCTGGAGCCTGACCAATTCAGCAGCTTCTTCATCTAAATTAACACCAGACACCCGGTCTTTAGCTGTCATTGCACTATCGAAGACGACCTGTTTTGCTTCGGTAGACATTTTTGAAAGGTCATTGTAAGTGGCTACCTTGCCCACCTCATTTATGTAGTATTCACGCAGTGTCTTACCACTAAAAATAGTTTCGGAACTTATATTAGAAATTTCTGTAATATTATTGTTGTCACCCAAGCCGGTTGTGTTGGGAGATACAGTGAAGCTATGACCGGAGGAAGGTGCACTGTCGAAACTTATCTTGACGTCACCGTAAGTAATGCCAATCGCTTGATCAAAGCCGGTGTAATTCGTTGATGAACCGCCTTGGGTAATTGTATAGGCTGTCGCACTCGTGAAATTAATTGTGAATTCCGCTTCTACGGCGCCGTCCCAAGAATCGTTGTGTCCATAAGTGAGGGACGTATTAATCTCTGAAGAGTTACTGGACGCGGGAATAATATAGAGCCTTCCTGACGCGGCAATTTCACTAGTATCACTTATTGCAACTGCTATGTTTTCCGCATAGTTAGTGCCAGCACCGGTAGTAAATAAGTCTCCGCCTATAGTTCCCGCAGCATTGACTCCTGCTTTATGCTGGGAATTTACCCGTGTCACGAATGTGTTCGCTAACGTATTGAGATTGGTCACCAAGGGAGTTACAACGCCGGCTTTCGCCGAGATCAGACCCCCGATGGTTCCTCCGCTAAAAGTAGAGATCTCGTTTCCCAAACTGTCGATCACTTTCTGCGTGTTTTTTTCGCCGCTGAAGGATGTTGCTGATGCTCCTGTTCCTGACTTCGATAGCGTTGCGCTAGATCCGGCGACTCTAGTAAAAGTTACTTCGTCTGTATTAGCGATAGCGCTTGTTGTAAACCCAGTCAACGTACCGGTCGCGGAAGCTATGTTCGCTGCAGCCGCATCACCTGAGGCGCCATTGGCTAAGCTGTCAAATGCGCCTGCGNCCTCCGCGGCGGTTGCGCCAGAACCGCCGGCCGTTATCGTTATGCCTGCTATCGAAAGAGTTTGGTTAGCTGTNAGTGCTCCGAAATCTATCACCTGAGGCTGAGGCTCCACCCCGAGATTGTACACCTCAAGCTTTTTAACCAAGTTCACGCTCTGATTCGGCTCAGAAAGGGTCGCTGAGGCGAGGCCATTCGCGTCAAACGTCACATCAATTTTCGCTAACTCTGACATCTTCACTAATATCAAATCACGTTTGTCTAGGAGCGCTGGAGGGGGCGGTTCNCCCGTGAATGCCANAAGTTGCTTGTTTACCGCTGACANCTGCGATGAAAATCCATTTAGCTGNTCAATGCGGTGCTCGACTTCGGCATTATTGTCTATAACTATATCTTGCAGTTCTGTGGCCATGGACTTAACACGACCTGCCAANAATGTTGAGCTTGAAAGAAAGTCTTGCCTTAGNGGCTCTGAAGATGGATTCGTTGCTAGTTGATTAGATGAACTAAANAATCGATCAAACGCTGCTGTCAGACTNCTAGACTCAGACCCGACTAAATTAAGAATACGATTTGCATAATTGATCGCNGGTTTNTCGAAGGCCAGAGCCGAGTTGGCACTACGGAGAGNTTTCTCCGCGAAGGCGTCCGCGGAACGAGTTACAGTGGCAATCCCTGCACCCATACCAGACTCCGATACCTTGGCCTCAATTCGGGAGTACCCTTCAGTATTTAGGTTTGAGATATTGGTCTGGACGGCAGTAAGTGCCTTCTTATAAGTTTGAGTCGCAGCTATACTGACTGAAAGCGGATCGCTTAAATTCATGACTTCTCACCATCTGTCTGACCGCGAAACTCAATCGCCTCANTGATAAAATCAGCAACACCCAGCGAACCNTTTTGGGCAAGAAAATGGCCGAGTTCTGAATAGAACATTTCTTGGTAAAAATCCAANGAGTTACTCGAAAGCAAATCGCTTTTGAGTGGCTCGCTCGCCTTTTGCATAGCAGAGGTNACNAGCCGAATGAATTCCGCCTCGAACTCTTTTGCANCCTCTCTACCGGCGGTCTTACGCTCGCTTACGTTGCCGGTGGCNCCTTTTTTAAGCGCNGCCATAGAAGCGAAATCGTATGTGCTATTAATGCTCGATGTGTCAGTAGCCATTAGAGGATCACCAATTCCGCTTTCAANCTNCCAGAACGTTTGAGGGCTTCTAGAATTGCGATAAGCGCCGATGGTGTTGCGCCGACTTGNTTTACAGCGTCCACGATATCCTGTAGCTCGATACCACTTTCAAAGACAAACATGTTGTTTAAGGGTTCTTCGACACCTATGGCGGCNTTTTGCACACCGACAGTCTCTCCGGGNGCGTTTATTGCACCTGGCTGGCCNGGCTGGCTTACCTCATTCAAAGCATCAATTCTGACTGATATGGTACCGTGNGAGACTGCAGCAGCGGACACTCTNACTGATCGGTTTATAACCGCCGTGCCTGTTCTAGAATTAATCACTACTCGCGCAGTTGGTTCGCCTGGATCGATATCCATATTCTCGATATCACTAATGAACGACACCTTTTGCACCAAATCCGACGGAGCCACCACTGCAATTGAAACTGCATCAAGTGGCGTAGCAATGTCTGGACCATACATTGTATTTATTGCAGTTGTGATGGCATTAGTGGTTGAAAAATCTGCGTCCCTCACATTCAAAACGAATTGGTCAGCGGTTTCGAACGGAGTCTCTATGAGCCTTTCTACAATTGCGCCATTAGGAATTCGTCCCGACGTGGGTACGCCTATCTCAACACTCGAACCTGCAGCAGAAGCCGATACGCCTGTTACCGTAAGTGCTCCCTGAGCCATCGCGTAGACTTGACCGTCAATCCCGTAGAGTTCAGTGAGGATTAGACTTCCCCCTCTAAGACTCTCGGCAGTCCCTACAGTGGAGACGTTTACATCGATCCGCTGTCCTGGTTTAGCGAAAGGTGGAATCTCTGCTGTAACCATTACCGAGGCCAGATTGTCAGTTTGAAGAGGCTGTGTGGCATTTTGTTGGGCTAACCTTATGAGGTTTTCGCCTAAATCAAATTCCGACACTGGACCGTCAATGCTGACTCCAAGCCCAGATAACAATGAGGTGAGGCTCTGACCGGTCACACGGAGATCTCTGCCATCTCCGGTGCCGGACAGGCCTGCTACTAGTCCATAACCAACTATTTGGTTGCTGCGAACGCCCGCAACATCGACTAGATCCTTTATTCTGTCCGCCTTCGCGAGCGAAGACAGACATAGGGCAAAACTAAATAGAAATATGGAACAACGCATTTGATAATCCTCAGAAAGGCCACAACCCATAAAGCACTTTCACGCCCCATGGGCTCTTTGTAGCGCGCGCTAATTCACCGACTCCGTTATAAGAGAATTGGGCGTTTGCGAGTCGAGTTGATAGCACGGTATTGTTTGGCATGATATCTTCCGGGCGAATGACACCTTTGACTAGAATCATCTCGCTGCCTTCATTCAACCCAAGTTGTTTTTCACCATAAACAACGGCATTGCCATTTGGCATAACCTCAACAACAACAACCGAAATGGAGCCAGTTAAAGAGGCTGATTGCCCGGCAGTTCCGTTGCCTGCGCTTGAAATTGTTGCGTCCGCGCCAGTTGCGCGAGCAAGAAAGCTTGAGTTTGGAAATAACGCGCCAGCCTGATTCGCAATTATCTCGCCATTGGACGTAGCCCTCTCTGTAGTTAGTCCTGTAATTCTCGACGCCTGTGCAGTCTCATTAAGGATGACTGTCACGATGTCACCGACTTTAACTGAGCCTGCTTTGTAGGCACGCCCGGCCGGATAGAGTGAGTTTCCATTGTCGAAAATCGCGCCTGTTAACAACTGTGATCGTGGTTTTGGTTCGGGGTAAACCAAAGCGAACTCAGAGTCTAGGTCGGCAATTCCTGAGCTGCTAGAAGCGCAAGCTTTAAGAAAAACCAGACTAAAAATTAAGGTTGCTCTCTTAAACATTATTTACTGTCCACTTTAAAGATTATTATTCAGGAACCTGAGCATGCCGTCCGCTGCTGAAATCGCCTTTGAATTAATTTCATAAGCGCGCTGAGTCTCAATCATGTTCACCATCTCTTCGACGACATTAACATTCGAAGATTCGAGGACGCCCTGGGTTAACATGCCGGCTCCTTGATCTCCAGGAATGCTAACTAGGGGTGCACCGCTCGCATTTGTCTGCGCGTAGAGGTTGCGACCAACCGGTGTAAGCCCCGCCGGGTTTGGAAATCGAGTCGTCTGAAATTGTCCTATTTGATTCAGGCCTCCTCCGGCCGCGAGTTCAGCACTAACTGTTCCATCGCGACCGATGCTTATGCTCATCGCGTCCTGGGGTATATTGATAGCTGGTATCAGTTGTTCTCCTGAACCCGTGACCAGTATTCCCTCGTTCGATATTTTAAACGAGCCATCCCTTGTGTAAGCGATTGTTCCATCGGCTTGCTGGACAGCAAAAAACCCGTCTCCAGAAATTGCTACGTCAAGAGAATTCTCGGTAGAGATCATATTCCCTTGTCTGTGTAGCTTTTCTGTTGAGACAACTCTCGTTCCCGTGCCTAACATCAACCCTGTTGGGGTCTCTGCGATTTGGTCTGCTTGAGCTCCTGCTTGTACTATTCGTTGATANAGGAGGTCCTCAAAATTGGCTCTATCTTTNTTGAAGCCAATGGTGTTNACGTTTGCAAGATTGTTCGCAATGACAGTCATTCGAGTTGATTGAGCCGTAAGGCCCGTTTTTGCAACCCACATTGAAGCGTCCATAACTTTTCCTTAATTAATGTTATGATTNAACAAGATTTAGCGCGTCTCACCCGGCTCGCATCATGCGCTCGCCATCTTCATCCATTTCTTCGGTACTTTTTATTATCTTTAATTGGGTTTCGAACGATCGATAGAAATCAAGCAGCCCAACCATTGCTTCAACCGCATCAGCATTAGCAGCTTCTAATGATCCAATTGTGATTGATATTGGTTCGGGCCCCGTCGCAAAGTCGCCATNGGCGTCCGCCTGATCACCATCTTCAACGTCGTAAAGTCCGTCAAATCTCCGCACTAATGGAGTCGCGCTCGCGTCTCTCAGCATCAGCAACGCGATGGGCGCAGGGGGGACCTGCGGATCTTGATTATCGCGTCCGTAAACTGTGCCGTCAGTTCCAATTGAGATAATTGTGTCTGCTGGTACCGTTATGGGATTACCGCCATCGTCAAGTANCAATCTTCCATTTCCAAGCTCTAACAGACCAATCTCGGTCGCGCGTATATCGCCTCGGCGGGTGAAAGCCACACTGCCATCGTCAGTTTGAACTCCAAGCACCGTCGCGTTATTCATGGCTATATCGGTCTGCACACCTGTCTGGATATGATGTCCTTGCCGTAAATCAATCTCGTCAGCTCTGGGAGACAAGATCGCCTGGAAACGCAAACCGTCGTCTGTATAACTGACAGTTTCCGGCCGGGCTGAAATACTGCGCTTGTAGCCGACCGTGGATACGTTTGCTAAGTCGTTTGTTAACTGCACACGCTGAGCTGTCTGGTTGACGATTGCGCCGAGTGCTGTGTAAACAAGCTTATCCATCTTTCATATACCAGTTTTTAAGTAAACTATGTGCGCATGTTAATCAGCGTAGATGCCAGAGCAGACGATGTTTCAATCGCCTTGGCGTTGGCTTGAAANTTTCTCTGAGCTTTTATGAGGTCTACGAGTTCAGTCGTTATATCGACATTTGCTCTCTCAATAGAACTNGAACGTACAGTTCCATAGCCGGGCTCGCCACCGGACGCAAAAGTGAGGTCGCCGGCCTCATTGGTTGCCCGGTAAGTGGAACCCGCTGCAAACTCTAAACCATCGGTGTTTTCAAATTTTGCCAACTGAATTTGTGCAGTTTTAACAATAGTTCCGTCGCCATATCGTGCTGAAATCATTCCGTCCGTGTCGACGCTAAGTCCAATGAATTCATGATTAGCGGGACTGCTTGTAATGCCAACGGTACCGGTCCCTGTGTTAGCTAGATCAGTCACGTCGCCGGTGGTTATACTTGTAAATGTTACTGATGAGTTCGATACGGGCCCCGTGGACCAGCCAGTCAAAGTGCCTGTCGTAGAGGCGATTGTTGCTCCTGCTGCGCTTGCCGCACCATCAGCAGCAATGTTTGCGAAAGCCGCGGCGACCTCATCGGCTGTTGCGCCATCTGCTCCCGCGGTAATCGTGACACCTCCTAGGACTAATGTTTGATTAGCAGTCAGTGCAGTGAACTTTACTCGAGCGGTTTCTGCAGTTGTTGATGCTATCGAATCAGGTATGATTATCGAACCGAGCTCGCCCGTAGGCTTTTCGGTAGCAGCGTTCACTGATTTGCCCAGCAGCTGATATCCTTCAGCATTTACGATGACATTATTCTTATCCAGCATGAATCCACCATTTCTAGTAAATCCTTGAGACCCATCGTTCAACAAAAGCCCAAAGAACCCATTGCCAGCGATCGCAAGATCAAGGACATTTGAAGAGTTCTCCAAATCGCCCTGAGAAAACTCTTGATCTACGCTGGCAACAGCGGTCCCAACGCCCGTCGCAGTGGAGGCTTTCGTCCCAGGCATTGAAGCGAAAACGTCTTCGAACTTTGCGGAAGATCGCTTGAAGCCTGTGGTTTGAGTGTTGGCGAGGTTATTTGAAATTACAGCCATATCTTTCGTGGCTGCCGCCAGGCCAGTTAGTGAAGTGTAAAGTGACATGTAATGTTCTCCGGAAGATTAAATATTAAATTGTTCAAGACTTTGTAGAGAGAAAGTACGTCCATCCGAGATTTCCACTAGAACCTCATTTTTGGCTTCATTCCATTTGACGGAGCTTATTGTCTGTGCGGTACTGACAGGAATTTTTATCTGCTTACCATTATCAGTGGCTGTCAACTCGAGGGAATATTTGCCTGATGGTTGCTGCTCTCCAGTCAAGTCCTTGCCATTCCACATTANACTCAGNTCGCCAGGCANCACATTTTCNAATCGTCGCTCGTAGACGATTTTNCCATCGACATTGCTAACCACAAAGTCCAAAGATTCAAAGTTCCCTAACACCTTGGCGTTGCCTGAAATGTACGACCCCNCCATTAATTCTGAATATTGTCCGGGGACATTAATGTTTGTACCCAACAGATTGGCACCAAGCAGAAATCTGTCTGATTTCATACCTTGGGTCATCGTCTGCATTGAATTATCTACACTCTGCATTGACTCTAGGGAAGAAAATTGAGCGAGCTGCGAAACGAAGGACTCATTATCCATTGGGTCTAAAGGATCTTGATTCTGCAGTTGCGCCGTGAACAATGTCAGGAATGCATCTCTACCTAAGCCATCATCATCTGGCTTCGCTGCTAACTTTGACTCAGCATACTGCTCCGAAGTGAGCACCGTCGATGTGACCGGAATTCTTGTATCTATATCCATCTGGAAGCTCCTTTTTAGGCCTTCAGTAATTCAAGGGTTCGTGACAGAAGGTCTTGTGCTGAGCTGACTACGGAAACATTATTCTGATAAGCCCTAGTTGCATCCAGCATCTCTACCATTTCTTCAATTTCATTTACGTTCGTTCCAAAAACATATCCGTCTTCATTAGCCAAAATGTTACCGGGCTCATGAATTTGGGGAACAGGAGACGTGTCGTCAACAACATCTGTAATGTAAACCCCTCGCCTCGCGCCGATACTCGATGTTTCAGGTTCGTTTGGGTCAATCATTAGACTCGAGAAAACGACGCGTTTGGCTTTATAGGCATCCTCCGCATTACCCGCCACCACCGGCGCATTTGCTAAATTACTAGCAATAGTATTCATCCTTGCTAGCTGAGCATTGAGACCAGATCCGGCTATTTTGAGTAGGGCATCAGCTGACATTCTTATTCACCTCTAAGCGCTTTCCGAATTCCAGCAATACGATTTTCTAGGAATCCCATAGCGGCTTCATAATCTGCAACGGCTTTACCGAACTTTGCTTGCTCGACGCCAATTTCCACAGTATTACCATCAATGCTTCTAGTAAGCGGCTGATGGAATGTGATTGATTTTTCAAATGTGAGATCGTCATCTCCCAAGTCGATATGCTTTGGATGAGTTGTCGTAGATATCTCTAAGTTTTGGTTTTGAGCGTTTTCTATGAATACACCGAAGTCTAAATCGCGAGCCTTGAATTTTGGAGTGCTCGTGTTTGCAATGTTTTCTGATATTAATTCCAGGCGTTTGTTTTTAGCCTGCAAAGCTGATGAATCAAGCGCAAAGTAATTGTCTAATATGCCGTTCATGCTTAAAGGTTTCCTGTAAAACCATGTTTACTTAAAGTTTGAGCTCTTACATCCGATAGGATTCGTAGCCGCAATTCTTTCTTAGAAAAGCAGAAATAGTGCCAACTTGACCCAATACGCTTGATAAAACTGAGCAAAGCGATTAAAAACAATAGGTTAGCGTACCGAATTTTTCGCAAGTTGAAACAACGCAAAGGCTGGGGACCCATCCCTGTTAACGCCCTCCTCTCAAAGCGGCAAAAAAGCGGCAACCTGCTGCCGCCACGATGACGTGATTCACGGGGCACCAGTTAAGGTGTAATATCGTTGTGTAACGAACTAATCCACTCGTATTTTTGTATGCCTGTTCTTTTTGCCAAGATGAAGGGCCTTACGTTTAGCACCACTGCGATGGAGAGAGCAGTGCGATTGTTTTTTGTCGGCGGAATGGTGCTCGGCCTTGCAGCATCGACCATGGCCTTTGCTCAGTCCGATTTCAGAAATCAATCGACGAAAGAAGAGCTGGTATCTGCGATACAGAATTGGGTAGGGCAAGAATTAAATCTGCCCCCTTCACAGATCGAGGTAAAAGCCAGTGATCCAAGGCTTATTATCAAGCCATGCGGCTCTGATCCTCTATTTCAATTTCCCCTTTCCAACCAGAAAATTGTGTCAGCTTCCTGTGAGTCACCCTCCTGGCGTTTGAATTTGAGAATAGAAGTAATCGAAAGACAGATAGGCCTGGTATTTTCTGGCGATTACTCTGCGGGAAGCTTGATTAAAGAGGGCGACGTTAAGGAAGCTTTTGTACAGAAGGATACACTCGATGAACTTGAGGAGTCTGAAGTGGTCGGAAGAGGCTTGAAAGTATCAGTNCGGGCGGGGCAGCGTGTACGTCAGTCGCTTTTGGCGGAGACCATGATTCAATACAGAGCGTCAGTCCACATTAGTGAGGGGACAATACTCAGTCCTGATATGTACTTCGAGGGGGAAGCGCCTTTAAGAAACTTACCAGTTGGGAAGCAATTTTCTAAGTCTGAAATTGATGGCTCGAAAGCGTCCAAAGCAATTGCTCGAGGAGAAGCTTTGGATGCCTCAAATGTCCTTCCCTCACACACCGCTGTTTTTGCAACGTCGATTATCGCAAGAGGCAATCTAATATCTGCCGAGTTTGTGCAAGAACAGGTTTTTTACGGAGAATTGCCTTTGGATGCTGTCTCCTCTTTAGAAGATCTCGGCCGAGCGACAGCGATACGGCAGTTGAGCCCAGGACAGCCCGTTCGTTATTCTGATGTTCGGCCCCTTGCTGCAGTTAGAAAAGGAGAAATGGTCACCCTCACCGTGAAAAGAGGTGTAATAACNGTATCAATTGACATGGAGGCAACTGAGCGGGGGTTTATAGGAGATAGAGTTAAGCTTCGTAATACAGAGTCTGATGTGTTAGTGGATGCTATCATCACGGGGCCCGGAAGAGCTGAGAGAGATTGAAATCTTCAATCAGCTAAAAAATGGTATAAATCTTAAAGTAACCGACAGAAGAGTCGAATGGAGAGATAAGGGTGTAAAACGCTTTGTCTTCAGCACCCGTTAACGTTCTACGATGGATGGATATCATGTCAAGTCCAATATCAAATAATAACCCTCTACCAAGGGTCTCTCAGAACGAGCCTTCTGCGAAGAAGGCACCTGAATCCTCAAGCAATAACACAGTTGATTCGACCGCTGTTGCAATGAAGGGAACTGACGTTCTGCTTGATCCCAATGTGTCAGAAGCTCTAAAAGGTTCTGATTTCGATCAAGCGGCTGTGGAGTCCATTAAGGTGGCTATTCAAAATGGTGAATATCCACTAGATGACAAAAAAATTGCTGAGAGCTTCGTTCCGCTAGAGAGACTTCTGTAGGTATATTCGCTGTAAATCAGTGAATGACTGAGTGAGACAAAATGTGCCGAGGACACTTTTCGGGGTTCTCGGCCTTTATGCGCCTGTCATATGCCCTAGGAATAAGAATGCAAGATCGATCTTCAGGTTTTGAAAGTTATTAAAGAGGCATCTTATGGAGGATAGAGATATTGAGCGGACCAAGTCTAATATTGCCGCACTACTACAATTGCTTGAGCAGGAATTTGAAGCACTAAAAGGACAAAATTTCGATGTTTTCGAAAAATGTATAGAAGAAAAAAACACGATCCTCGGCGAAATTTCAAGCTCTGGAGTCATTGAAAGGCTACAAGGCCTTTCCATAAACTCTGGTGACCACAGCGAAGATTCACAAACACTCGCGATTTTACACAGAGGTCTGAGTGAGTGCAGAGACTTACATCGCAGAAACGAAGTCCTGATTAGGCAGAAGATCATAGCCATCAGAGAGACAATTGCCTCGTTTTCCTTAGAGGATAATCCCCTTTCCGAGACCTATGATAATCTGGGTAATCTAAAAAAAGGTTTACGAAAGAGATCACATAACTTTGATTAACTAGCAATTACTGCGANGGGCTTTTATCCTTCAGCCAGTAAGCCCAAGCAAGAATAATCGCNACCATTTCGAATAAGTCCTCCGGTATGTCTTGTTCCATCTCTACGTCTTCCAGTAGTCGGGTTANTTGCGGATCNCGNAAGATCGGAATATTNAATTCTTTTGCTTTTTCNCTGAGCATTGAAGAATATTCGCCNCGGGCCTTNGCGACAACNTTGGGAGTTTTAAGNTCGCCATACTTAATAGCTACTGACTTGTCAATTTGGTCACTCATTAAGTTTCTACCAAAAAGCTAGACTTNTCGCCNANCGNAGANATATGGNTCGCTGGNCTGACTCCTTCGATCAATTGACATGTAGCNGANCCGAAACTNAGCNAAGATATTTGGGAAAGNAATCGNCCTTGATNNTCNCTCGCGAGNGACATCGTNTGTTTACTACTGATCCAAAAAGTTANNGNCAGAGCCTGGTTNTTTCTTGAAATCGCATGTATTGAAATGCTGTCACCTTCATCAAGATGCCANTCCAAATCGAGGGACCAATCNCCCTTGAGGGAATACGTTTTGCCGGAATTCTGTGTCTCNTCTCTCTCTGCATCATCATNCGNTGATTCTAGGTCTTNCTCAGGACNATCAGNAGAATCTTTNTCGTTATTATTTTCTCCACTNTCAGNTTGATCTGTNTCGNCCTTTACCGCTCCNTCAGACTCCCCCCCGAAGGAATNTGCATCCTGAGCTTTTTCGGTCAACGTTANTCTTGGGTCCTCGTAAGTGAACGAAGATTGCGGCTGAATTAGTGGTGGATTTGGTTCGTCNTTACCGNAAGGTCTNGACATTTGACTTAGTTCATTAATNTTCACTTCAACCGAAGGTAAACCTCGCAAGGGTATGAAAAACTGAAAGCTCTGNAGGCCCTTTTGTTTATTAATGAGGGATTTTAATTTGCTATTACTTAGATATCGAATCGAAGCCTCAATGTCTTCGACTAGTGTGGATTGATTCTCTTCCTGACTCTCTAGTGATTTTAGCTCGTTGAGTAGGCTCACAATAGTTCCAGATTCTGAACGCGAGCCCGCTCGTTTGTTTTGAAATTTTCCTAGAACGCCGCTAAAGTCAAAAGCAGCTTTGATTGACTTTGCAGACACCTCTTCGAGTCTTAATCCGGATAATACCTCCGCATTTTTTCCAAGTTTTAATCCTCTCTTGAGAAATGCTGTCAACAGACCCGCTCCAGATTGCAATATTGCAGCTTGCTGAAATGAAGGATTTTGCGATAGAAGCTGTGCCCATTTTGCATTCTGAGCGTGATGGTTATTGGCATTCTGAGCACTTTGTGACTCAACTTGGGCTGAGTTCTGGGCAATATTACCCGATTGGAGCGTCAGACCCTGAGAGGTTTTGACTAATCTAAGCTGAATGTCTTTGCCTCTAAATGCGCCCAGCGGCATTGACAGGGTTTTAGACGAACTTTCGCTGAACAGTTGTATGGATTTTCCATCTTCTGACACCGCCGATCTGACGGTTTGGCCTTCCCTCAAACCAAGTTCGTTTGCGACCTCAGGTTTTATTCTTATGACTAATTGGCTTGGGGAAACTGAGCTTACGACTCGCGTTGCAGATGAAATGTTTTCCGTACCTTGCATTCTCTTTGCCAATTTCCGTATTTTGTCTGGCGACTATTCGAAGCCTAGCCAGCGCTTATAGAAATCCATTCGACTCTGGCTCTGAAGACTTTAA
>NZJB01000111.1 GCA_002691885.1 Gammaproteobacteria bacterium | reverse complement strand
GTCCACTACCTGAAAACTCAATCATTATAGAAGTTATTTCCTAATGTATTTGCTCAGCAATCCAGATTAGGCTTCAATCCCGCGGCGCATAAAGATCGGCAGTGAGAGTGCGTTCGAGGGCATCCATAACTATGACATCAAAATTTTATGATCCATCTGAAATTGTTAGGATCTGTGTCATTCTTACTAGGTGTCCGTCCCTAGTCCACCTACCTGCACCTGAGCCGGAAAAGATGGGATCAGTATCAACGTAGCCTCGGCCTTGCATGGTAATCGAACCACCAGAACCATCTCAGTCATAGGTCAAGTAATCAGTGACATACACCCTTCCATACTCACCAGTCTTGCCTTCGGCTGTTACGACACTTAAGTCCTCTCCGAGTTAAATAGAGCTAATATTTATTTCAGTGCGCGGTTGTTTCGCTTCTAAATTCAGTTCGTGATGTTCTGAAAAAAGCGCTGGTTGGAGCTAAGCCTAAAAGAACTACCCATACATAATATTTCATTTTTTTCTTCAGGAAATACAATATTGGTATAATCAGCGCGGATCCGATTTTTCGTCAGGCAAGCAACAAAAATCAAGAACGTATCAATGCCGGCGCCACGAAGCTAACAAAATAGAAATCTAAACCAAGGAATTTTTCGAGAGATCCTCTAGATATTATTGCTCACGCTTCTCTATATGGCTGCGCACCAAAAGAGGGAATGCTACTGCGTGAAGACTACTGAGACCGCATTTATTTTTTAAGAGGGCAGTGTATTTGGGCCAAATTTGAACTACCGCGACATGACAGATCACAACTTATGGCAATATGTGACAATAGAAAAGCTGTAGTGAGTTGTGGTTGATTTTCTGCGAGGGACTCATAATCCGTCGGTCCCAGGTCGTAGTCCTGGGTGGCCCACCTACTTATCAACACTTCGATATCAAGCATAGCACTACCTCAACTACCCTGCTCTTGAACGCTCTTCAACTTGTAGTGCCCGGTATAAACCGACGCATACAAAGATCATCACTATCGAGAAAGGCAGTGCACTGCTGATGGCTGCAGTTTGCAAGGCGCCCAATCCGCCCGCGAGCAGCAAAACTGAAGCGACCACACCCTCCGAAATTGCCCAAAATATTCTTTGCCAAACAGGCGGGTTTTCGTTTCCACCAGAGGTGATAATATCAATGACTAAAGATCCAGAATCTGAAGAGGTGACGAAAAATGTCACTATAAGAATTGTGGCTAGTAGACAAATCACAGGGGCAAAGGGCAAGCTCTCAAGAAACACATACAGTGCTGTTGGCATATCAGAGATAACAGCGCTGGTAATTTTACCTCCTGTTTCACCCAATTCAATGAACAATGCTGAGTTTCCAAATACGCTTAACCATAGAAAAGTAAAGCCGGCAGGAACAAACAGCACGCCGAGAATAAACTCTCTTATTGTTCGGCCACGGGAAATCCTGGCAATAAACATACCGACGAATGGAGACCATGATATCCACCACCCCCAATAGAACAACGTCCAATCACCAATCCATTCGTTCGGCTCATATGCGTAAACGTTAAAGGTCAGCGATACAAAGCTGCCTAGATAGTTGCCGATATTTTGAACAAACGCTCCTAACAAGGCTGCGGTTGAACCGAACAACAGTACGAATAACAGTAAAAATGTAGCTAGTATCATATTTAGTTCACTAAGCAGTCTTATTCCGCGGTTTAAGCCTGTAATAACTGATACTGTCGCCATTAGCGTGATTGCTGCAATTAGCAGGACTTGCATTTTGGGGCTGATAGCAAGACCAAACAAGTAATTCAATCCAGCATTTACTTGCGTTACCCCTATCCCAAGAGATGTGGCTACGCCAAACATGGTACCCAAAACTGCAAATACATCTACGGCACTGCCAATAGGTCCATATATTTTTTTACCGATAAGAGGGTATAACGAGGATCGGATAGTCAGAGGCAATCCTTGACGAAAAGCAAAATAGGCAAGCGAAAGTCCCATAATGATATACGTCGCCCACGCCTGAAACCCCCAGTGGAAATAGGTAAAGAGCATTGCGTTCTCTGCGGCACCTACAGTCAGTGCTTCACCCACCGGTGGCTGAGCGAAGTGAGTAACAGGTTCGGCAACTCCAAAGAATAGCAATCCTATACCAACGCCAGCGCTAAATAACATCGCTATCCAGCTTTGGTACGAGTAATCAGGCTCGGAATCATCAGGCCCAAGTTTGATATTTGCAAAACGACTCAGAGCAAGGTACACAATAAACGCGAAGAAAATCGCAACAATCAAAATGTAATACCAGCCGACATTTACAACCAGCCAGTCCTGCAGCCTTGCAAAGACAACCGCGGATTCTGAGCTAAATACGCCTCCGAAAATGCAAAACAAGACGATCAATGCAGCCGCTGTAAAAAACACCGATCTATCGATAGAATCTAAAATATCTCCTTTATCAGTAATCTCTGTCGGTTTCATAATTAGACTCGTTACTTACGATAACTGAGAAAGCTCGTCACCTAAAGCATATTTAAGTGAACCCAAGTAGTCGGCAAAAGGCTTCCACTGCCCGACGCCTGATCGGTTTACTGGCTGACGAACTTGCTCTGAACTAGGGGTTCGAACACTTCGGTCGGTCAGATGGAAATTCAGGCATGCATCTTCAAAAGGTAACTCGCAGAAATCCAGGATTCTTTTAACCTGTCCTTCTAGATCATCAATGACGTCTTCATTGTTTACCTTTAGTACAAACCCAGGCAGCACGTCATCCCAATGATCCATCAGATTCACATAATCCTGATAATAGTGGCCAATATCACTGAGGTCATAAGTAAACTCTTGCCCTTCAGCGAACAATTGCTTATATCCACTCCAGCAGCAATCCATCGGGTTGCGCCTCGCATCTATAATTTTTGCATTCGGTAACATCAGTTTAATCAAACCGACATGCCGAAAATTATTCGGCATTTTGTCGATGAAGCGGCGAGCGTCCTTTCGATGACAGCACGTGTCGTTTATATAATTTCTCCCGAATTCTGCAAAATCATTTCCCGTCAATCGCTCCAATATAAAGGGATAGCCTAGGGAGACTCCCTGAACTTTTTGACGCCGAAGCTTTTGTGAGAGTGACAGAACATTCGGAAGCTCAAGAGTCCCGTCCACATCTGAATGACTGGACAAAATTTGCTCAAGCAAGGTGGATCCGGCGCGTGGCAACCCCAGAATAAAGATCGGATCATCGGCTTGATGTCCAAAATTGCGAGACGACACTAGAAAATCCTTCGTGAAGATCTTAGTCTGCGCCGCAAGCTCTTCGGACATTTGCTCCGCGTTGTAGCGACTTTGCGCTTTTTTTATTGAGTTACCCGCCTCATAATGGTCGAAAGCAGCCGCATACTGATGCTTGTCTTCAAAAGCCTTGCCTAGCGTAAAATGCACATAAATTCGATCTTTGAAAGATAAATTTGGATTTTTTGCCAATACCGTTAACTCTGATAACTCAGATTCTGTAAATCGATAAGTCTTCAAATTAGCAAGCGAATAGAAGGCCTCTCCTCTCTCCGGATCGACTTTTAGCGCAGTCTGGTAACACGCAATAGCAGCAGAGGAGTCGCCTAGAGTTTTTAAGGCATGTCCTTTTGAAATCAAGGTAGTTGGATCTTCCGGAAGCAGTTGGAGAATCGCATTAAATTCAGCAACTGCTCGCTCAAAATCTCCCGACTGCATACATTCGATCGCGAAGATTGATCTAAATTGCAGATTATCAGATTGANACTCGAGTAAACTTTTTGCTTGCGATAGTGCTTTTTCGAATTGTTGCCTTTTCCTCAATACTTCGATGTAGTCTATCCGCAAACGAGTATTATCTGGCTCTAATTCAATCGCACTCTCTAGCAAGAACTCAGCGTCATCCAATACGCCAAGGCGCATCGCAATGTCGGCGAGCAGACGCATTCCTTCCACGTAGCGGGGGTTCAAGTGCATAAATTCTTTACAAAGTTCTTCCGCCTGGAGAAGCTTTCCCTGAGAANTCAAATCTACGACTGCGACAAGAGGNNTGGGAAGCTTTGATAGATGCTCTATCTGCGCGTCCATACTGCTNGCAAAGGCAAACTGGCCTCTTTGCTTGAAGAGATCGGANCGGGCCTTGAAACTCGCTTTCAGGGCCGGATTGAGAGCGCAGGCTCTTTCATATGCCTTTAAAGCCAATGCGTTTTTGCTCAGAGCTCGATAGATGTGTCCTTCTTCCTGATATGCACGTCCGTGCTCCGGCGCGATTGACTTCAGCCGCTCAAGAGTATGGAGGGCGTCTTCAAACCTACGACAGTAGCGGTAACAAACCGCCTGCATGTAGAGAAAATCTGGTGTGAAAGAATCTGATTCCGGATAGTTGGAAAGAAGCGAAAGAGCTTCCTCGTAGTAGCCGAGTTCGATACTCTTCTGAATTCGGCGAAGCTGTTGATCGGACTCGGACACTGGCATGACTATATTATCCTGCCTTGTAACACAACGGACGCCGCAAACGGCGTCTAACTTAATTGTATAGTCAAGTAAACTTCGATGTTAGAAGTCGTATCGCAGCCTCATGCCCGCAGTAAATGGCCTCGCATAGGTAACCCGCTGCCGATCGTAAATGAAGGAACGCGCAAGCTCGGCACGCTCGTCCGTGAGATTATCTATGAAGAATTCTGCCGACCATTGTTCAACAGAAATTCCTCCAGTGACTCCCCACATTGTCCAGCCGGACATACGATCGCGGTTGATGGTAATGATATCGCTGTACGCCTCGTCAGAATGAGTGACATGCGGCATGATGTGGGCCACCCTTCCTCCCCCCAAATCCCATTCATAGCGGGCGCGCAGATTAAGCTGAAACTCCGGCGCAAAAGCCAGTGGATCACCCAACCTAACATCGTCAGTGGGAGTAATAACCCGCGTGATTTCGGTATCAAGGAAAGAAAACGCACCAGTTACGGTCAGTCCCTGAATCGTTGCCGGCGCCCAAATAAGGTCGCCCTCAAACCCGGTGACGTCGGCATCCGCAGCGTTATCGGAGAAAAACAGGTTCGTAATACTTGGATCGAAGATCGTAGTCTGTAATCTCTCAATTTCCGACCAATAAACAGCCGCGTTAAAGCGCAGCCTATTATCCAGCAAGTCTGTTTTCCAACCGATTTCCAGATTGGTTAGGTCATCGGTGTCCACCGCGAACGGAACACTGAATGTGCCGGCAGGGTTAGTTGCCCCGCCAGGTCGGGTGAGCAGACCCGGCCTGAACCCCTCCGAAAAAGTGAAGTAGAGCAGCTGATCACTGTTGGGAGTCCAGTTGAGCCCGAATTTTGTGATTGTGCCATCTGTCGATGCCGTGTCAGGGTTTGGCGCGCTGAATAATTGGTCCAAGTTATTGCCGGCGTTATTGTCTTGTGTAGCGCCAAAGTTGCCAAACGACCCCGCAGCGCTTCCCTGAAGATCAACGCTGATATCAAACCAGCGAGCCCCCAAAAGCAATGAAAAAGAGTCGTTCAGATCAACGGTCACCTCACCGAACAACCCCTGCTGCTCATCAGTACGCAATACGTCATTACGAAAAATAACGCCGTCTGGCCATTGCCCGGGATATTTTACGTTAGCACCTTGTGCCGAAAAATTCGGTCCAAAGCCTGTCGCACCATTAAACGCGACAGCATTCCTCGAACCAAGATAGGTAAAACTGTTTACTTCGCGCAATTCCAAATCACTATAGAACCCTCCAAAGGTCGCCCTGATAGCACTGTCTGAATCTGTAGAAAAGCGCAACTCATGCGTATTCACATCAGTTTCAGTCAGGCTATTCACAAACATGTTTGGTGCCTGACATGTACCTGAAGGATCTCCAGAAGGATAGGTCACACTGCCATCACAGACATAGTAGGGAAGGTATTGGCCAACAAACATGTAGTCTGCGTAATCGACCATCTGGTCAGCTTCACGATCAGTAAATGCGCCTGTATAAATAGTCTCCAACTCTCCGATTCGACCCTCAAGTGTCCAATTTGTATTGTTAAAAGAATCTTCCAGCCGGTCATTTTCATAGCGCTGAATCGCCAGATCACCAACTGTTGGGTCTGCGAAGAACACACCATCAGCCTCTACGTTCTGCCGCATATGCGCGACAGTGAGACTCCAATCTGGGCTGAATTCCCACAGAGCGGTGAGACGCGCGCCTGAATAGACTGCATCGTTAAAGTTATCTTCTGCTTGCGCACCATTGTCCGCATCGAGGAAGGTGACACCGCTGAGGTCGGATGTCGATTGAAATCCGGCTCGACCAGATGAAACTGGCACACCATTAGCGCGCACAGTGCCCGCGGCCCGGAACCGGCCACTCTGGGTCAGGTTAAGCGTCCCCGGTACGTTATCGATATAGCCACCTTGATTGTCAACGAACACTACTCCCCGCAAAGTAAGGCTGTCACTCACAGGCAAGTTGACCACTGCTTCAACGTTGTTGCTCATTTCACCGCTTTTGGTCCAGGCAGTACCAACCGTCATTTTAGCGCTTGTCGCAGAAGGATCAGGTTTATTGGTAATCAGCCGAACTGTGCCGGCTTGAGAGCTCGCTCCAAAAAGCGTGCCTTGCGGTCCGGACAGCACTTCAACTCGAGCAAGATCCGCTGCGTAAACGTCAAGGTTACGGCCTGGTTGAGCCAACGGCTGCTCGTCAAGATACAGCGCGACATTAGGCGCAAGGCCGGCCACGCCAGCTGTCGTTAGACCCGGCGTTGTCGAAGCAACGCCGCGAATGTAGATCGTATTTTGGCCCGGACCACTGCCTCCTGCGGTTACGTTGGGCAATTGAAGCAGATAGTCCTCAAAGTTGGAGACCCCCAATTGATCAAGCGTTTCTTCCTGGATTGCAGACACTGCGACCGGCACATCCTGCAGGCTTTGAGGACGTTTAGTCGCAGTAACGATGACTTCTTCGATCTGGCTATAGGCAGGTGAGGCGGACAGGCTGGTGAGCGTGATTGCGAGTGCGAGCGGCTTCTTTCGAAACATAAGTTCCTCGAGTGGTTA
This sequence comes from Gammaproteobacteria bacterium, assembly GCA_002691885.1. Classification (GTDB taxonomy): domain Bacteria; phylum Pseudomonadota; class Gammaproteobacteria; order Pseudomonadales; family Pseudohongiellaceae; genus UBA9145. The sequence goes on along the minus strand of NZJB01000111.1, from coordinate 1,720 downwards.
AACTAGGCTTTGCGGAATATAACGTATTGAAAATACTTTTTCAGCCCCAAAAAGAAAAAAAACCTTAGAATTCAGAATTTAAATGAATATAATCAACATTTTATGGGAATTATTCATTGCTATAATGATGAAATAAACCAGACGAATTAATATATTTGCTTCCATATCAAACTATACGAAGCCAAACGAGAATAGACCAACGACTTACCCTGCTTTTAGTCGAATTGCGGCAGTACGATAGACTCAACAAGCGATACGAAACGAAAAAACAATGGCGCAAGATAGTATGAAAGACTATGACGATCTTCTTATCGCCCTGCGGCGCATCACTCGTGCTATCGACTTACACTCCAAGCAACTACATAAATCATCTGGACTGACAACATCTCAATTGCTAGTCATCGCGGCCATAGTAAAGCTCGAGAAACCGACCCCAACCAGCATCGCTCGCGAAATTCTGTTGTCGCAAGGCACCGTGACAAACCTAATAGATAGAATGGAAAAGCGAGGCCTCGTGAAACGCATAAAATCAGACAGTGACGGTCGTTCAGTTCTGATTACCGTGACTGATGAAGGCCTGAGGCGGCATGACGAGTCCCCGGATCTTTTGCAAGATAATTTCCTGGCAGAACTCAGAAAGCTGGAATCATGGGAACAGCGGTTGCTCCTGTCTTCCGTCGAACGTATCGCTTCCATGATGGATGCTGAAAAGATTGACGCCTCGCCTATTCTCACGAGTGGTGCAATCGGCATCGACGATAGAAAATGAGAAAATCACTAATAAGGCCTACACATGATCTCGGCGATGGAGCTGTCTAGTACAGCACTATCCAGCCGAGCTTACTCAATATCTCATGCGCTCACATTTATCAGATCTCGAAGCTGAAGCAATTCAAATCGTTGTAGAGGCCCATGTCCAGGCTATAAACCCGGTTCTGCTTTATTCAATCGGTAAAGATTCTTCGGTTTTGCTAAACCTTGCTCGAAAAGCATTTGCACCAGCACAGCTACCTTTCCCGCTACTTCATATTGACACGCTCTGGAAATTTGCAGATGTACACCTTTCGAGAGAGGATACAATTGCAGCAAGGCCTTCAAATGTTTGGATATGTGAATCCGGAGGGCGTCACACGCAACATTATTCCCTTTGTTGATGACAGTAGGATACATACAGACATCATGAAAACTCAGGCGCTAAAGCAAGCACTCAATCAGCATGAATTTGATGTGGCATTTGGCGGAGCTGGGCGGGATGAAGAAAGTAGTAGGGAAAAGAAAGAATGTTTTCCTTTCGCAATACGGAACATCACTGTGACGCAACTAACCGCAACTAGTTACAACAAGTGGCAACAGGAAAGCTGTGGTGGTACCGTACTTAAGTGACACAGGCTATTGTGGTGAGTTGTGGTTGATTGTCTGCGAGGGACTCTCAATCCGTTGGTCCGAGGTTCGAGTCCTAGTTGGCCCACCAATCAGGGAGCCTAACGCTTAAATATTCAGCGTGAGGCTTCGAAGTTATCATGTACTGATGTTTGCAAAGGGCGAAGATATTTAATTAACCCTCACCTGATGCGACTACTCGCCTTAACTAGTGCGGCATCACCAAGATTTCATATTGACCATATCGATACACTCGATTATCTCCATGATCCCGCCGACCTTATCCCTAAATTCCTCAGAAGCCGCTTAATCGTTCTGAAGGGCAAATAGCGAGAAAGGT
>NZJB01000110.1 GCA_002691885.1 Gammaproteobacteria bacterium | reverse complement strand
CGCAAATTCAGATTGCCATCGCGGTTCTGAATTCGGCGATCTCTGCTTTGCTGTAGCCAAGATCCTCGAGAATAGACTCGGTATGCTGACCCAGAGCCGGCACTGCGGTCAGCCTGGGATCATAGGCGCTACTGTGACCCGGCGGCTGCAGAGCGGTAACCGGTCCAACCGGAGTCTCGACTTCAACGAAGCGATGTAGCGCATGTAATTGAGGATGATCCCAAACTGCCGNCATGTCATTTGCGCTCGCATTTGCGATCGCCGCTGCNTCCAGACTGGCACGAATTTCTGCTGCCGTCTTCGCACGGAAGCTCTGCTGGATAAGTTCTTGCAGCATTTTACGATTTTCCGAGCGTCGCTTGTTCGAAACAAAGCGAGGGTCCTCCGCCAAGGCTGCATTACCGAGCACCTCCTCACAAAAAGCAACCCACTCCCGTTCATTCTGTATACCCAGCATAAGCAGCTCGTCATCGCCTGACCTGAACACCCCGTAGGGATAAATGCTGGCATGGTCAGCACCACTGCGAACAGGGGCCTGCTGCCCATCGTAAGCATAGTAAAGCGGAAAGCCCATCCACTCCACCATAGCTTCCAGCATCGAGATATCGATACGACAGCCGGAACCGGTGCGCTGGCGCTGCAGCAGGGCGGCCAGAATTGCCGTGTGCGCCTGAGTACCCGCAGCGATGTCTGCAATGGAAATACCGCTTTTGGTGGGACCCTCCGGAGACCCGGTTACTGACAGAAAACCGGCCTCTGCCTGCACGAGTAAATCATAGGCTTTTTTACTGGCATAAGGCCCCTCCTCCCCGTAGCCAGTGATATTGCAGACAATCAGCTTCGGATAATCAGTCGCCAGCGCCTCATAACCAAGGCCCATGCGTGCAGCCGCGCTCGGCGCGAGATTCTGCACCAGAACATCGGCCTGAGATAAAAGCCGGGCGAGGATACCGTCCGCCTCCGGATTCTTCAAATCCAGGGTCAAGCTTTCTTTTGAACGATTGGTCCAAACAAAATGCGAACACAGTCCCCGAACACGGTCATCGTAATGCCGGGCAAAATCCCCCTGCTCTCGGCGTTCAATCTTGATCACGCGGGCCCCAAGTTCGGCCAGCTGGCGCGTGCAGAGCGGCGCGGCGATCGCATGCTCCAGCGCGATGACCAGCAGCCCGTCGAGTGGAGGGGTAGATTTTGTCATCAGTTACTCTGCCGTAGGGCGGAAAGCAAGCAGCACATTCCCAGATGTACCTCCTACCCGACCGTAGCCTGAATTAACCAGCAACAGTCCAGCNCCCGCCGCGATGCCATGCGCATCTATTGCACCGCCAATACCTTGCACCCCGTTTACGGTGTCGTATTCCCTGACAGTATCGAATTCGAACAGCACGTCCCCTGAATCGGCATCCAGTGCCAACAGACGTCCGTCAATGGTTCCGGTAATCAGCACTCCATCAATCAACAGAGGTGTCACTGAATGCCCGAACCGGCTANCGCAGCCTTTCAACCAGTCTGCCCGGTCATCACAAGCGGGCGTCTCGGCCCGGAACCAACCCGGTTCCCCAGTCGCAACATGGAAACTGTATACACCCGGGCGCGGCAGATAAGTTCCGCGAGCCTGGCCCGGGTCGTTGATTGGCAGGAACACTTTTTCGCCATCGGTCGCGATCCCCCAGTGGTTTCCGCCAAGGGCTGTGCCGGTACCCACGCGCTGGTTCCAGATAAGAGCCCCGGTGTCCGGATTGAGTGCCCACAAATCACCGGTTTTNTGCCCGGCAAGCAGCACGTCACCGATGNCCGTCGAAACGATCGCTGCTGAACCACCAAAATCTTTATCCGCCAAATTGCTGGGGTGCTGATTCGGACAATTCGGGCCCGCTACNCGCCCACAGGCTGTGTTCCAGACATCATTCCACAGTCCCTGAAACACCCANCGCTGGGCTCCTGTAGCTAGATCCAGCGCGATCACCGCGTCACTGGTTGGCGTTGCCGGATGAGAGGTATTCTCACCGGTNGTAACNAACAACAAACCCCGTGCGGCGTCTACCGTNGGCGTCGACCAGATGGGGGCTCCGGAGGGTCCCCGCAGGCGCACTCCGAGCGAATTGCGCTCGCCGGTATANTCAGCCTCGGGCATCGTGTGATACACCCAGTCGACTTCCCCGGTCGCCGCATCCAGCGCTACGATTTCCCCGTGTCCAACGCAACACTCAAAAGTGGGTGTACCACCCTGGGAGACACCAGAAGCGGACACCGGAACGTAAACCCGCTCCTNGTGCAGCACCATCGCGCCAGTCANACGCACCCCTCTGCCGTGGCTGCGAACATCCTGCGACCAAATCAANTCGCCTGTTGCCGCGGCCAGAGCATATACGAAACCCTCTGCGTCACCGTAAACAATGGCATCGGGTCCGGCTGTACCCAGCGGACCGTAGGCCAACGAAGAGCGCAGTCGAGTCGGCGAGTCAAAAACCCANTTGGCACAGCCACTGCTGACGTCCAGCGCCATTACCTTGCGAGATCCGGTCGCCGCNTAGAACACCGTGTCGCCNACGATTACTGGCGATGCCCGCAGCGCNTTGACATCAGGAAACGCCAGCGCCCAGGCCAACTNCAGATTTACAAAATCTTCTTTGTGTAACCCGGCTTCCATACTGCTCATGTGCCGAGTACTCAGGTAATCAACGCCGAATCGGGCAAGACTAACCCGATCATCCAGCTCGAACACGGTCGTTCCAGCAGGACAGAGCGTCGGTTGCAGCCAGGAATCATCAATCTCGCGCGCGAGATACGCTACCACTTCGGATTTCTGTGCATTGCTCAGCACCGAAGCCTGGCCATACATCACCCCTTCGTTAATAGCGAACTCCAGCGACGCTGCGGTCAAAGACTGCAGCGCTTCAAAGCTTGGCGCGACTTGCGTGGCAGAAGCCCCCGCCTCAGAAACATGGCAACTGCTGCAATGATCCTGAAAAACCTGTTGTCCGGGCTCGCTCTCTGTCTGAGCGGCAGCGTGACTGAGCCATAANCCTGTTGTCAGCAGAAGCGTAATTGATTTGCGGCCGGATTCGGAATNTTTCATTCTTGTTCTCNGAATATTTTAAGGCCAGACTAGCTGTGCGTAATACCAAGGTATTACAAACTGCGGCGTCGTGAAAGACTTTGGGCCTNTCCAAGTTGCCGGCGACACCAGCCGATCACAAGGCCGGGATTTGCACTTTTGCTAAATCTTTCTCAGTGGTATCGTNTCCCGACCGCGTGGAGAGCAACGTGCCACAAGTGCTCCAAAACTGCTCAAGACTACCCGGNGTCTTATGCTTGCCGGGCTATCGATCCATACGAGCCAGCGCTCCAATCAAGCCAACAACAGTCAGAAAAAGGCCANGACCATGAAAACCTCCCTGAACTGCCTGATACTCGCGACGATACCGATTTTCAATGCACCTGCGGTCCACGGAACTGAACGCGTAGGCGACTTTGCCCTGCTAGATCAGCTTGGAGAACACCACTCCATGCGCTGGTACAACGACAAAAAGTCAGTTGCCCTGCTGGTGCACGGACTCAACAGTGAGGCAATGCTTTCCGCACTGCCCGCCTATATCGACCTCAAGCGGCAGTACACGGAACAGGGTGTTCAGTTCTTTCTAATCAATCCGATGGGTCGGTTGAACCGCGACGCGGTACAGCNGGAAATTGCCATCTACACCAATGACATTCCAGTGCTNATGGATGATTCCCANAAAATTTCTGAAGCGCTGGGGATCACCCACACCGGCGAAGTTCTGCTGTTTGACCCGACGGAGTTCACTGTNAATTTTCGCGGCTCAGTCGGTCCGGAACTGGAAGCGGCNCTTCAGGCGGTGATATCGGACGAGAAAATTGATGCTGCCGAGGTCGCGATCAGTGGAGATTCCGTAGACTATCCGGCTAAGCACTCTNTTTCTTACGAGCAGGATATTGCGCCCATCCTCGCCGCCAACTGCGCTGAGTGTCATCGGGCAGGCGGCATTGGCCCTTTCGCTCTGGACAGTTATACGATGGCACAGGGCTGGTCGCCTATGATTCGAGAAGTTCTGATGACCAGACGCATGCCTCCCGGACAAATTGATCCGCACGTACATGAGTTTTCGAACGATCGTAATCTGGCAATCGCAGACCTGCAGAAGCTCCTCAGCTGGATTGAAGCAGGCTCTCCACGGGGTGGCGCAACTGATCCGCTTGCCGAACTGGACTGGCCGGAGACAGAGTGGACCGTCCCACTGGGAGCACCGGATCTCGTTGTTGAAGTGCCACCGCAAACCATTCCGGCTACTGGAGTACTCGACTGGCAGGACATCTCGGTACCGGTCATGGGCATGGAAAAAGATCGCTGGGTTAAGGCCAGTGAATTTATTCCCGGCGATACCACAGTCGTACACCATTCCACGGTCAGTCTGACACCGGAAGGCGTTCGTGATCCCGATGTCGCTGTGCTAACACGCTATGTGCCGGGCCAGGACCCCAGAATCGAATTGCCCAACACAGGAGGTTTAATGCGTAAGGACAGTACACTGTACGTCACGATGCACTATACCACCAGCGGCAAAGAAACCGTCGATCGCAGTAAGTACGGAATCTGGTTCTATCCGGAAGATTCAGTGCCAGAAGAACGGATGCAAGCGCGCATGGTCGGACTGTTTGGCAACGCGCTGCCCAACATCCCCCCCCACGAAAAGAACTTTGAAGTCTCTTCTTCTTTCACGCTTCGAGAAGATGTCAACGCTCTCGCCTATCATCCGCACATGCACTTTCGCGGCGTCGATCTGCGTATGTTCGCCGATTACCCTGACGGCAGCCGTGAAGAATTAATCAACATTCCCAACTACTCCTATCTCTGGCAGCTGACCTACAACCTGACTGAACCGAAACTGCTGCCTGCAGGCACCAGGGTCACCGCAGTCGGCCATTTCGATAATTCAAGCCAGAACCCCTTCAATCCGGACCCGTCCGCTACCGTGGTATANGGCGAGCAAAGCTGGAACGAAATGTTTTTCNGTGAAATTGTGTACAAGTCAGCAAATCCGTAAGCCTGGCATCNGGCCGCCCCATAAAAAAGGCAGCTCAATGAGCTGCCTTTTTTGCCAGAGCAAGACCCTGTCTACTGTTCGGGGGTCCAAAAAAAGACNTCCCACTCGCGCAAAATTTCTGACCCTTCGTATACGGCTTCATCAAGGGTCCTTCCAGACTTGGCAGCCCATTGCCCCATCATCTCCAGATGCTGCGGGCCGGTGATCTGCACAGCCTGCATTTTGTAAGTGTTATCCCCCAGTCGAAGCCAGGCCTTATTGCTTCCAGCTTTGACCCGCTCGCCCCAGTATCCTCCGTCAGGCCGGGTTGCTGTGATAATCCCATCTTCCAGGGCGGCCCAAGACAGATAGTTGACCATTGAAGGAAACCCTTCAAGTTTGAATTTCAGTGGCCCCTGATGATCGTTATGGATGGTGAAATCTGCAGGAGCATCAGTCAGCGTTCCTCCAATGATCAGGCCCGGAGTCCGGCCTAACCCCTGATTACTCAAGTACGGCGCAGTGAAAATCCAGCCGAACAGAATCAGGATAATCAAGATACCGACAGCAACACTGATGTTTCTTACACTAGCCATTCAAGTCTCCAGTATGTTGTTGATCTAATCCGGGGTGTCGAGTGCAGCAGTCTCATCAGTGTAAGGAATTGTGGCAAGAATGACCACAACATAACTGAAATTAGCGCCCCGAAGCCGCTGAGGCTATAGGCCTCGCTGGCCTTCTGACACCTCTTCGTCCTATACGGGGCTGATCTGTAGTACGCTTGTGAAGGTATCACACCAATCAACCAGTTAATTTGATCCGAAGCGCTACTCTGCTGTGACTAAGACTTTACCTCAACTCTCCATGCTCTTCGGAATACTCTGTAGCCTCTTTCTGTCAGCCTCGCACCCTGTCAGTAACGCTGACCCGGTCGGACGACTGCCGACCTCCGTCCTCAATGTTCACGCACCATCCGCGAGGGTCACCGGGGAGCCCGGCAATGTGATCTATACGTATCGGGCTTGCAGTCCACGCGACCCCTCCCATTTGCGTGCCCGGATCGTCAATGTCGCAGCACAAGAATGGGGCTTCTTTGGCATGAGCGTTCTAGACCTGACCCATACCCGGGCCTCCAATCCGGATTTTAGGGCAGCGCCCTGGCGCCGGACCCTGATCGCCCCCGATGAGGCTCAGCGNGTGGCAACAACCATTGCCGGNTACTGGTCATCGACTCCTGACAGTGCCTGGATATTGGAAACACAGAACCAATCGTGGCGATCGAACGGCCCCGGTAGCCGTTGGCGCAGCCCATGGTCCGCGGCATTCATCTCCTGGGTGATGTGTGAAAGCGGATTAGGCGACAAAGAGCGCTTTCAGCGGGCGATTGCACACCACAGCTACATCGATCAGGCTATTCTGGCCAGCGCGCAAGCTGAGTCTGAGTCCGCATACCGTGCCTTCAATCCCGGCGAGCAGATTATCTTACCCGGCGATCTGCTCTGCCGGGGCAGTCGCCCGTCCTATCGGAGTATCGCTGAGCGCAGAGAACAGCTGGGCATGGGCGCGCGCAGTCACTGTGACATCGTTGTCGCGATTGAAGAGCAGAAACAGCGAATNTTGCTAATCGGCGGCAACGTGCGAAGCTGGGTAAGACTGAAGATACTGCCGGGCCAGTTCAATGGGAGCGGACTGTTTGAACCAGAGCCTTATAACAATCGCCAGATTTTTGCCCACTTGCAGCTGCAGGCGCGCCCAATAAACAATGAGGCTCTTTTTGATTCACCGACCCTGCGACGGTTCGACTGCTCCGGCTCCGAGTTGCCGTCAATCCTGTGCTGACCTATGGCAAAGCTCTATTTTTAATATNCATCGATGAATGCGGGTAAATCGACCTCCCTGTTGCAGTCCAGCTACAACTACCAGGAACGAGGCATGAACACCTTAGTTCTGGCACCCGAGCTGGACAATCGTCACGGAGTTGGCAAGGTCACTTCCCGCATCGGACTGGGGGCCGACGCCCAAACATTCACTCCTGAGCATGATCTGCTGAACCTAATCTCAACAGCGCACGCCAACAATACACTGCATTGCGTGCTGGTTGATGTGGCGCACTTCCTGACTCGCGATCAGGTTTACCAGCTTAGTGAGGTGACTGACAGTCTAGACATCCCAGTGCTGACATACGNACTGCGCACCGACTTCAGAGGCGAACCTTTTGANGGCAGCAAATATCTTCTGGCCTGGTCAGACAATCTCANAGAGCTGAAGGCGATTTGCCATTGTGGTGCCAAAGCAACAATGGTGATTCGCCTGGATGAATCAGGCAATCCGGTCAAAGAAGGCTCGCAGGTAGAAATCGGCGGGAATGATCGCTACGTTTCCCTGTGCCGCCGACACTTTAAGGCACTGCTAACCTAACCGAACCGAACCGAAAGAAATCGCGGCAGCCGCTGTCTTCTGCAGCGGTCGCCGGGCTCCCCGCTTTCGCTTCCCGCACCCTGTCGTACCTCCCATTGCAAGCACCATGTAAAGTCGACGAATAGACGCAGCCGAATGCCGGGTTTATGTGCCTGCAGCATTGGTAGCGTGGTAAGCTGTCGGACAGAAAGTTTGCCTATCGAAAACAAACGCTGACTGCTATTCGATGAAAAATCTCTTTCGCGCGATAACGATAGTCCTCTGCTTGGCCATGATCCCGGTGAGCGCGATTGTGACCGCCGCAATAAAACAGCGGTTCGCAGACGGCCCCAACCGCGTGTTTTCCGGCGGGCCTCTGGTCAGCGGCGAGCTGCACCGGGGTGCCGAACCAGACTGGCAGTTCGTAAATACTATTCCAACCATCGAAATGCAGCTTGAAGAACCCTCGACCTCCCGCCGCATATGGACTGTGGAGCATGATGGAAAGCTGTATGTTTGGTCTGGCTACATGAGGTCAACTGTCGGCAGACTCTGGAAGCGGTGGCCGGTTCAGGCGGAGCGAAACGGGAACGCCATCTTTCGCATCGAAGGCACTCGCTATCTGCGGGCCCTAGAGCGGATTCAGACCGGAGAGGAGCTTGATGGTATTGCAGCCGCCATCTCTGCGAAGTATCCCTCGCGCCCGACCCCTCTGACGCGCGCGGTTATCGAGCGCGGTGACGTGTGGGTTTTTGAAGCCAAAGTCTGTCAGCCATTGTCTGACTAAACAGCAAGGTAAGAAGTCATGAAGCTATTCTACAAAACTTGCGCTGCCGCCGTATTGCTGACGGTTCTTGCCGTGATGTTCGCTCCCGGAGTGGATGACTTCGTTGAGCAAACCTTTCAGCGCTATCTCGGAAGGGCGGCGAGCTAGTCCGGGAACGGACTAATCGAGCCGATATCCTGACGCTGATATCAAAGAGCGCTGCGCGTCTTCGCGTAAAAAGCTCAGAAACTCAGAACAGACCTGACACCCTATTGCCCGATTCAGCAGCACTGCGTCCTGCCTGATCGGCCGGTAGAGGTGATCGGGAACCACCCAGTTTGCGCCAGCACGGGCTTCAGTAAGGCTGAACACTTGAGATCTGGCCACAAATCCCAGCTGGGCATTCCCTGACTCCACGAACTGAAGGGTCTGAGCGATATTCTCACCCTGCACGATTTTCCCGGACAGGTGGGACGACAAATTCAGTTTATCAAGAACTTCAGCGGCCGCAGTTCCGTACGGCGCGAGTCGGGGGTTGGCAAGCGCGATCCATTGCACGTCCGGAGACAGTAGTGCATTCGAATCACCCACCTCGCGGCTACTGTCAGCACTCCAAAGCACCAGTTCACCGCTGGCGTAGGTGAATCGTGAGGCGGGGTCTGCAAGGCCCAGATCAACCAGTCGTGCCGGTTTATCCTGATCGGCTGAAAGGAAAACCTGAAAAGGTGCACCGCTGCGGATCTGAGCAAACAATCTGCCCGAAGAACCGTAAGCGACCTGAATGTCATGCCCGGTTTGCGCTTCGAATCGCTTGACCAGTTCCGCCATCGGCCCGGAAAAATTGGACGCGACGGCAATCAGCAACTCCTCGGAGATCGCAGCACCGCAGAGCAGATATGCGGAAATGAACAGACCGATGTGGCTGCCACAAAACCTGAGACCCGAGATTCTCTGCATCATGCCATGTATAGTGGGATACCGGGCATTGCTTCGCAAGGCCTTGCTGTCGCAACGGCTGATTTTGCTAGAATCAAGCGTTGTCTTCTTGATAAGAATAAACCTGCGTACCCAGCAGGGCCGACATGTGAATTAGTGTTCCGCTTGAATAAACCCAAGCACTGGAAAATCTTATGACCCTGTACCGACTTTTTTTTGCACTTTGCCTGAGTATTCCTGCTTATCTGGCTTCGGCCCAGGAGCCCCCCCCAAATTTTGTCGTCATCATGGCGGATGACCTCGGCTACGGTGACCTGGGCGTATATGGCTCCACCCTGATCAAGACTCCGAACCTTGATCGCCTGGCACTGAATGGCGCGCGACTGGACAGTTTCTATTCCAGTGCCAATGTCTGTACTGCTGCCCGCGGTGGCCTGCTCACCGGACGCTACCCGATCAGACTGGATCTGGTGGCAGATGTGGCAAGGCCCACCAACGACATTCATCTCGCATTCGAAGAAATCACGATCGCTGAAGCTTTGAAACCTCTGGGCTATCGCAGTGCACTGTACGGCAAATGGCACCTGGGCAGCCGCTTGGAGTGGTCGCCGATGAACCAGGGATTTGATGAATTTTTTGGCGTTCTGCACAGCAATGACATGACACCTCTGGAACTCTACCGGGGCGAACAAATGATCGAGAACCCGGTTGATCAGACGACTCTGACCGAACGTTACACCCGAGAGGCCGTTCGATTCATCGCAGAAAACAGGGACAATCCGTTCTTCCTCTATATTCCCCATTCCTTCCCTCATGTTCCCCTGTTCGTCTCTCCTCGCTTCGATGGCCGCTCAGACGCAGGCCTCTATGGCGATGTTGTGGAAACTATCGACTGGAGCACAGGTGAAATACTCGCCGCTCTCGAAGAATACGGTCTGAGCGACAACACGCTGGTTGTTTTTACCTCGGACAATGGACCCTGGTTTGAGGGCAGCTCGGGCATTTATCGCGACCGCAAAGGCTCTTCCTGGGAGGGCGGACAGCGCGTCCCGTTCCTTGCGCGTTGGCCGGACAGAATTCCAGCAGGCACAGTCAGCAGCGAACCTGCCATGAATATCGACCTCTATCCAACGCTGATTTCACTGGCGGGCGGTCGACTTCCCGACGATCGACCGATTGATGGTAAGGACATGCTCCCATTATTAACCGGAAGCAACGCATCCCCCCATGAGGTGCTGTTCCTTTTTAATCGTGACAGGATCGTCGGCGTGCGAAGCGGGCAATGGAAGCTGGTGGTTGAAACCCGCTACCGCGCAACGCTGAACAGTTTCGAACATTCGACCTATTACGGGCCCGATGGCTTGCTGTTTGACCTGAAAAATGATCCCGGTGAAACCTACAGCTTTACGCGCGAATATCCTGAGGTTGTGCAGCAATTGAGAAAACACCTGCGGAACGCCCGAGAGGAACTGCTGCCCGCGGTGCTGCCCCAGATGTGGAACCGCCAGTAGCAATGGCGCCCAGTGCTGTGCGCTGTCCGGAAGCAGCTACTTCGTTTCATCCCGGAACGAGACTGCAACAAGCGCTGCCGTGAGCAGCGCAATGATAGCAAGCGTGAACCACATGCCAGCGAAATTGGTGACCACACCCGCCTCCCCGAAGACGTTGCCCAGGATTCCCAGCGCCGGGCCAGCAATCATCGGTCCGACTCCCAGAATGATTATGCCGAACACTGTCTGCGCGGAATTGCGAATATCTTCATCAGCGACGCGATCAACATACATAAAAGCGGAAGCAAAAAAACAGGCATAGCACAGCCCGTGCAAAATCTGGCTGAATACCCCTATCATCAGCGGCGCCGTCCAGACGAATTGACCCGCTGCGTCCACCGACGGCCCGGTAGAATCCTGCAGACTGATCAGCCCCCAGATCGTATAGCGGGCAAAGTAGGCCAGAGCGCCCAGAGTGATCGTCCACCTGAAACCCAGTCGAATCAGCAGCGTGCCCAGCAGGGCCAGAAAACCGATCTCTGCGAATTGCCCCACTGTCATGGCCGGCGCAATGTAAGTGACCAGCATGCCCAGTTGATTTTCAAAGAAAGGACCGGCCTGCATAAAATAAATCTGATGGATCACCGCGACCGGTAAGCTGGCAGCCACAAGCACAGCAAACGACTTACGGGTCAGCAAACTGAATGCTTTTTTGAAGGCCAGTTTCTCCACTTCGTCCTTGTTTGGCGGCGTGTGAGGCAAAAGAAAACAAAATCCGGCATATAAAAAAGCAACCACGCCTGAGACTTTGAGGGTATCTGCTAACCTTGCGGTCGCATCGGGCACCTCATTCCCAACAAAAAATGGAGGCAATATTTGGAACTCAAGATTGCTCTGCAGCCAGATCATTGGAAACAGCCAGCTTGCAGCAATCCAGCCAATCGTTCCCCAGACGCGAACTCGGGGAAAGTCACTCTCCGCATTGTCGAGGTGGGCGAAGGTCATCGAGTTGGTCAAAGAAAGGGTTGGCATGTACAGCACACTGTAAAGCGTCGCCAGCACCAGCCAAGCTGCGAAGGTATCCTGATAAGAAAGACTTATCTTGACGATCCCGCCAAACACAAGGAGCGCCGCCAGAAATTTTTCCGTCGCGAAATAGCGGTCGGCAAACTGTCCGGCGATGAAAGGGGCACTTACCGCACCAACCGACCCGGCTACCCCGATAATCAGGCCGACCTGGCCGGATGTGAAACCCATGCCACCGTCACCGACGGATGACTGTAAATAAGTGGCGAGCACCGGCAGCCAGACACCCCAAACAGCATACTGAAGAAACATCATCAGACTCAGGCGGCTTTTTATTGTATCCACAGTAAGTGGTCTCCTGCTTGCTATTATTTTCCGGCCGGCTGCGAGCAACACAGGCCTTTTTCGAAGGAAAGTAGTCGAACNNGGGGTCGATTGCAAACCATAAGGGTTTATACTGGCANNGGCCCGATNACNGACATGACNTGAGATNCAGAANCCTATGAAGACCATCAAAGGACCCGCAATTTTCCTGGCCCAGTTTGNTGGCGAGGAAGCCCCTTTTAACTGTCTGGAAGATATCGCCAGCTGGGCTGCAGAGCTCGGCTTTAAAGGAATTCAGATTCCAAGCTGGGAATCCAGGCTGTTTGATCTTGAGACGGCTGCTGAAAGCCTAAGCTACTGTGATGATCTCAAGGGCATGCTGGCAGAGCGCAATATCGAAATCACTGAATTGTCGACGCACCTACAAGGGCAACTGGTAGCCGTGCACCCCGCCTATGATCAGATGTTTGATGGTTTCGCCGCCCCGGAAGTGCAGGGAAATCCCGCAGCGAGACAGGCCTGGGCCGTTGACCAGCTGTTGCTGGCGGCAAAGGCATCGCAAAACCTGAGGCTGAATGCTCATGCCAGTTTTCCTGGAGCCCTCGCCTGGCCATACCTTTACCCCTGGCCGCAGAGGCCCGAAGGCCTGGTGGAGGCCGCTTTTGACGAACTGGCCAAACGATGGCTGCCAATTCTCAACGCGTTTGATAATGCAGGAGTGGATATAGGCTTCGAAATTCATCCCGGAGAAGACCTGCACGATGGTGTCACCTTTGAGATGTTTCTCGAACGCGTGAATAACCACCCNCGCTGTAACATCCTGTTCGACCCCAGTCATCTGATTCTGCAGCAGCTGGATTACCTTGGGTTCATGGATACCTACAAAGANCGTATCAAGCTCGCGCACATCAAGGATGCAGAATTCAATCCGACTGCCAAACAGGGCGTCTATGGCGGCTATCAATCCTGGGTTGATCGTGCGGGNAGNTTCCGCTCTCTNGGCGACGGGCAGGTAGACTTTAACGGAATTTTCTCCAAGCTGGCCGCGAACGACTTTGACGGCTGGGCTGTACTCGAATGGGAGTGCTGTCTTAAACATCCTGAAGATGGCGCCCGNGAAGGCGCGATNTTCATCCAGGATCACATCATTCGCGTCACNGACAAANNGTTTGATGACTTTGCTGATGCCGGCACTNATGACCAGNGCAATCGAAATATCTTGGGACTCTCATGAAAATTAGGCTTGGCATGGTGGGCGGTGGAACCGGCGCNTTCATCGGCGAGGTGCACCGTATTGCCGCCCGACTGGACAACAGATACGAGCTGGTCGCAGGCGCGTTCAGCAGTGATGTGGATCGAGCGAGGCAGTCCGCTGCAGCACTAGGCATTGCGCCCGACCGGGCCTATGACGATTTTTCGGAAATGGCGGAGGTAGAAGGCTCACGGGAAGACGGCATCGATGTTGTCGCNATAGTGACGCCCAACCATCTGCATCACGCTCCAGCNAAGTGTTTCCTTGAAGNGGGCATTCATGTGATTTGTGACAANCCGCTTACTGCATCCTTGGAAGATGCCCTGGATCTTAAACGCGTGGTCGAAGAAACCGGNATGCTGTTTGCAGTGACCTANAATTACTCCGGCTATCCAATGGTCAGACAGGCCAGGGAGATGATACGNAGCGGCGANCTGGGGAATCTCCGCGTCGTTCAGGTCGAATATCCACAGGAGTGGCTCAGCACTGATCTGGAATCTACAGGGCAAAAACAGGCAGCCTGGAGAACAGATCCAGNCCGGGCTGGCGCTGGCGGCTCGCTGGGAGATATAGGGACACACGCGTTCCACCTCACCGAGTTTNTCACCGGGCTGGAAGTCAACAGCGTNCTGGCAGATCTNAGCGCTTTCGTCCCCAGCAGATTACTGGATGACAACGCACAAATCATGTTGCGCTTCGCCAATGGCGCCCGAGGTTCTCTGTGGGCCAGNCAGGTCGCAGTGGGGCATGAAAACGGATTGCGTATCCGGATTTATGGCGATCAGGCGAGCNTTGAATGGTTTCAGGAACANCCCAACCAGCTCAAGTTTTGCCGCCTCGGTGANACCGCTCNGTATTTAACCCGTGGCGGAGCTGCTGCCGGTAATGCGGCAAATGCCGTCACCCGGATACCCGGTGGGCATCCTGAAGGGTTCCTCGAGGCTTTTGCCAACCTNTATCGCGATTTTGCTGACCAAATAGAAGCTTTCACTGCACAGAACCCCACTAATGACATCGAACTTTTGGTTCCCTCAGTCACAGAAGGCGTCAAAGGAGTAGTGTTCGTTGAAAAAGCCGTTGCGTCCTCTGAAAACGGTAGCGTCTGGGTGAGCATGGATTCCCGAGGCCCAGCAGCAAAAGAAGGCTTTTGAGCGGCTTAGATTTACGATAATCTGAAAACAAAATTTCGGAGTGTTTCAATGACTGGGTTAAAAACTAAGCAAAATCGACGTCACTTTTTACAGCGGAGTTTGCTGCTGTCTGCNAGCTATGGCTTCTCGCCGCTGCTCGCGGCTCAAACCAGGCGAGTTGAGCGCATCGGNCTTCAGCTATATACACTTCGGGANGANCTTTCCNGGGACTTTGATGGCACCCTGTCCCGGGTTGCGGCATTAGGTTTTCGCGAGATGGAATTTGCTGGATACTANGACCGCANTGCTGCAGAGGTTAAAAAAGTACTANATNACAATGGTCTAANCAGCCCTGCGGCCCACATTCAGATGGCGGCAGTGCGCTCNGATCTGCAGCGGGAAATCGATTTTGCCGCGGAGGTTGGCCAGCGATACATCGTAGTGCCGATTATTGCTGACTCTGAGCGAAGCGCCGATGATTACAAACGCCATGCCGAAACTCTTAACCATGCGGGCGAGATGACACGCGCTGCTGGCATCAAGATGGCCTACCACAACCACGGTTTNGAATTTGAGCGGACTGGCAATCGGGCACATTACGACATCCTTTTGGAAGAGACCGAACCTGACTTGGTCGACTTTGAGCTGGATTTATACTGGATAGCCAATGCCGGCGTCGATCCGATGCCTTATCTTGTCGATCATCCTGGGCGGTTCAGCATGCTCCACGTCAAGGACAGGGATCGGTTCGGTCGCATGACTTCCGTTGGTAGCGGTACGATCAATTTTTCGGAGATCTTTGCGCAAGCTGACACAGCAGGCTTCCAGCACTTCTTTGTTGAACATGACAATCCTGGCGATGGGTTTGCATCAATTGCCAGCAGCATATACACCTTGCGCAATTTACAGTTCTAAACTATCCGCACACCTGGAGACGAGACAATGAAAACAAGACGGGAATTCTTGCAGGGACTCATAATCTCTGTCGGTGGTGCATCAGCACTTAGCGCCTGTGGTGATGCCGCGACCGTTGTCGCGACAACTGCCGGAGATGGCGGGCGATTCTATTCGGCAGATGAAATGGCACTCATCACTCGCATCAGCGATCTGGTTATTCCACGTACCGAAACCCCTGGTGCGCTCGACGCCAACGTCCCCGGCTATCTGGATGCCCTGATGTCTGACTGGGCCAGTGCAGAGACCCAAAATAGCCACCGAGAAGCACTTCAGCTCATTTCACGGCGCTTGGATAGCCTAAGCGGAAACTTTATGACTACCAGTGAAACTGGGGCCGCTGCGGCCCTTTCAGAACTGGACAGTGATGCCTTTGACGGCGACAACAGCCTGGGTGGATATCGCTCCCTGAAAGGCTACATTACTCAGTCTTATTTCGCGACTGAGGCGGGTGCAACCGAAGAGTTGAAATGGGTTGCCCTACCGGGCCGCTGGGATCCCAGCGTTGATATTTCGACTGGCGACTAGGGAGAATCGATATGGCAGAAGCAGAGTTTGATGCAATCGTAGTGGGTTCAGGAATGAGCGGCGGCATGTCCGCGAAAGAACTGTGTGAGCGGGGCCTAAAGGTGCTGGTGCTAGAGCGCGGGCCGGAAATAGTCCCGGAGCGAGATTACACTGATCAGCTAGCACCATGGGAAAGCGACCATCTGGATAACGTGGCACAAGATGAAATTAAACAACACTACTTCAAACAGTATGGTGGCGTTGCCTATGCGATCAAGGAATCGACCAAACATTTCTGGGTAAAAGATGACGAGCATCCGTATGAAGAAGCCGAAGGCACCAGCTATGACTGGTTGCGGGGCTATCACACCGCGGGTCGCTCCATCATGTGGAGCCGGCAGACGTATCGCTTGGGACCGCAGGATTTCACGGCAAATCTTGAGGAAGGCGTTGGCGTGGATTGGCCGGTTCGCTATGAAGATGTCGTTCCATGGTATGAGAAGGTAGAAACCTTCATTGGCGTCTCTGGCAGTGAAGAGAGTCTTGATCAACTGCCTGACAGCGTATTTCAGCCGGCCTTTGAACTGACTGACGCCGAGAAGACATTCAAGCAGAAGGTGGAAACAACATTCAACGGCAGGAATGTGATTCCGGCGCGGATTGCCCACCTGACAAACGCCACCGAAGAACAGCGCGCACTAGGCAGAAGCAATTGTCAGGCCCGCAATCGATGTCACCACGGTTGCTCCTTCAAGGCGTATTTTTCATCCCTGAATGCTACCCTGCCCGCTGCAGAGCGCACCGGCAATCTGACCATGGTGCATAACGCTATCGTCCAGGGGCTGGACTATGACCCTGCGAACAACCGCATCAGCGGCGTTCGGGTTGTCGACGCAGAGACCAATAAAGCACGAACCTACANTTCCAGGGTGGTTTTCCTCAACGCATCGGCGATCGCTTCAGCAATGATCCTACTGCAGTCGAAGTCGGAAAGTTTTCCTACGGGGCTAGCAAACCGCTCTGATCAGGTCGGGCGCAATCTTATGGATCATGTCAGCAGCGCGGGGGTCGCCGGAATCATGACAGGGTTTGAGGATAAGACGGTTTTTGGCAGGCGACCCAGCGGCGGGATTTATATTCCGCGTTACGCCAATGTTACCGAAAACGACAAACCCTACAAGCGCGGCTTCGGCTTCCAGGGCGGAGCACGTCCGCTTGGCAATTCGGGCGGCCAGATCGCCGGCATCGGCAGGGACTTCAAGGAGGCCCACAAACGCTCCAGNCCCTGGCGCTTTAGTGTCCTGGCTTTTGGTGAGCAGCTGCCTAACCCGGAGAACCGCGTGACGCTCCATGCGTCTCGCAAGGATCGATGGGGCAATCCAGTTCCTGTTTTCAATGTGTCCTACGGCGAAAATGAACGCATCATGCAGAAGGAAGCGGTTAAGGACGCGCAGGCCATGATGGAGGCAGCCGGGTGTATCAACATCACGACGAGCAATGCCGACCTGTCCAAGCCCGGCAACAGGATCCACGAAATGGGTACTGCACGCATGGGCCGGGACCCAGCAACTTCAGTGCTTAATGGCTGGGCTCAGGCTCACGATGTGCCAAATCTGTTTATTACTGACGGCGCATTTATGACCTCTTCCGCCTGCCAGAATCCCTCTCTGACCTATATGGCTTTCAGCGCCAGAGCAGCGAACTATGCTGCAGACCTGATATCTGAAGGCGTCATTTGAGAATTTTAGTCGGCATCAAAAGAGGCGCCAGTCGGCGCCTTTTTTGATTGAATTAAGGCTCAACGATCAAGCGGCAAGAGCTCAAGCGTTCTGATCTCAAGCGGGTGGCTCTCCGCCTGCACAGAGATATACCCGCTGTCGACCAACACTGATGCACCAGCCTCAATAAGCCGCTGCGCATCCGGGTCGCTCGGATCCAGCTGCACACGGGCATATTCAAAGACAGTATTTCCATTGACAAGGTGCCGCACGGATTCACTGCCTCTGACTACCAACTCCATCACCACCCACTGATCACCGTGGTAAGTCTCTGAGACCGAATTTTTGCAGTGCACCGTAATCAGTTCATCATCCATTACATAATGGGTGCCCGGAGAGCAGACATTGGCGGTAGGCCGAGTATCGCTGCCGTTACCCCCGAGCATCTGCGCTTCAATAGAAGCTGGAAACTCCTGCTCAAGGGTCATAGACTCAGGAGACTGGCTGTGGAACATAATGCCGTTATTTCGAAGCGCCCAAGCGGGCCCATTGGTTACCTGCTCTCCGGTGAATCGATATTCGACCCGCAGCCGGTAGTATGAAAAAGGCTGTTCGTAAAAGATATGCCCAAACTCGTTGCGAAAGTCACTCCAATTTTCGTAGGAAACTTTGAACAAGCCGTCTTCGACGCGAAAGGTGTTCAGATGATTTACCCCNAGGGGGAAGCCGGTAAATTTCGGGGTCCAGCCCTCAAGATCTTTACCATTAAACAATTGAATCCATTCATCCGAGCCCGCTGTCTGAGCATTCAACACACCGGTTGCCAGAATTGCGCATAATGCAATAACGAATTCTCTCATCCCTCTGAACCTCTTATACCGCTAATCTGGNCAGACATCNGCGTGATCAGACCAGGCCAAAGCCCGGCCGATAGGATTTATCCAGATAGCCGTTTGCTTCTTCATCATTNGTAAACCGCATGCTGCCNGCGTCGTAATCGAGCACTTTATGATCGCCAGCCCTGATGGNGGCGATATTGCCAAGCAGCATGGTCTCGGTCAGCNTGCCGGAATANTCAAAACCGGAGGTTGTGCGTTTGCTGCGGTCTTTGATGGCNTCTATCCATTCCTGATAGATACCTGTCGACCGNGGTAGGGTTCGTTCCGGAGCCTGNACTGAGTTGTGAACTGATGCGGGAATTAATTGCGGGTCACGGCCATATACACCGTGCATCAAAGTGTTGCGCTCACCCACTATCAGCACGCCTCCATCGTTGTCACCCATCTGCCGTCCGTTTTCAAGCCCAGNCGGCCGCTCAGGCATCAGGCCGCCGTCATACCAGGTCATCTTGACCGAGGGACGAGTCTCATTGGCTGGAAATTCGAAGTGAATTTTGGAGGCTATGGGGAAAGTTTCCATACCCCGACCAAAACGGGAAGAGCTGGCCGAGATTCTGCTNGGAAGACCCAGATTCAATGCCCAGTATGGATGATCAATAATATGAGCGCCCATATCCCCTACGACCCCCGTACCAAAGTCCAGCCAGCCGCGCCAGTTAAATGGATGATAAGCACGCTCTACGTAAGGTCGATGAGATGCGGCTCCCAGCCAGAGATCCCAACCCAGAGAGTCAGGGATAGGTGTTTCACCCTCTGGACGACCGATCCCTTGAGGCCAGACTGGCCGGTTGGTCCAGCAGTGTACTTCCCTGATGTCACCCAGCGCTTCGGAGGCTACCCACTCGTTGATCAGTCGAGCCCCTTCGCCTGCATGCCCCTGATTGCCCATTTGGGTAATGACATTATTTGCCTCAGCGGCCCTTGCCAGCATGCGACACTCATTGACGGTATGACAGAGTGGCTTTTGAACATAGACATGTTTTCCCATACCGATCGCATGCATCGCAATGGGTGCATGCATGTGGTCAGGCGTACTGATAAGGACTGCGTCAATTTCAGGCTCACTGTCGAGCATCTCACGATAATCCCGATAGGTTTTTGTTTTATCCCGAAACGGGGCTGCAAAATCCTGCTGCAACGTGTCCGCGAGCCGGCGATCATCGATATCGCAAATCGCATAGATATTTTCATGGGCCACACTTTGAATGTCCGAACTGCCCTTTCCGGCCGCGCCGACAGCCGCAATATTCAAGCGGTCACTGGGTGCAATATAGTTCTCCCCTCCGAGTACGGCTCTCGGCACAATCATAAATGCCGTCGCCGCGCCGGCACGTTTTATGAAACCTCTTCGGGTTTCGGACTTAGGCAGCTCAGGCCGGGTAGATTGCTTTTTCATTTCTGGACACCCTCTGGATTGGCACAGGTACAGCAAACAACCCGTGCTGAGAAATATGGAACCGCTCGTTTACTGAACAAAACATTTAGAATATCGACTCACGGGGTAGGAGTCCATGTCAGCAAAATACTGCATCTACAGACGGTCTCTCCGGTTACAGTCAGGAACACCCGAACTCTCCCAGCAGCCAGTCAGATCTTGTTACTGAACGGTCAGACAGCAGAGAAAGACCCGCCATGCGTTCCACATCAGCCAGCATAGCCTCATAGTCGCAGACAGTCGCGTCATGCCCAAGCTGCTCCGGAAAAACAAATGCGGCCTCTTCGGAAGAGTCCGCGACTACCTTGCGCGGGCAATCACCAAAACAGTGAGTCAGACTCATGGACTGACCATTCGCGAAAGACAATAGCCCTACCAGAACGCACACTGCCGATTCGGCCCGCTGCTTGTTTCTCTCCCTCACGATCATCCCCATCATGCTCAACAAAAGCCTGAGAAACTCAGCCGCTTAGCGTAGCGTTCCGCCTGACGAAAGTCTATTGGGACATGTATAGTCGGCCGGTCAAACGTGCTTTCAGTTTGCCTGTGATGAACAGGCAAAAGAACAAAGCGGCCCGAGCCTCAGACCTGGAAGGCATCCCCGATAAAATATACGATCGCACCAAGTGCCACGGCCCACAGACAGCAGGCCAACACATCAAGCAGAGAATAGACTTGCCGACTGAAACCGCTGACTCCGATCATCGCAGGCAGCACGCTGCGAATGGCAGGCACAAATCGACCAATGAAGATAGTCAGTGGGCCATATTTGGTAATCATTTCGTTGGCCCTGGCTATCGCTGCATGGTGCCGCGCTGCGAACCTAGATCGAGTCAAATGGGGACCCAGAAAATAACCCACATAAAACCCGAAATGATCTCCAGCAGTAGCCCCCAGCGTGGCCAGGGCACAGATAAAAGGAAGTGATGCTAGCTCAGTAAAAAACAGGATTGAAGACACAATTACCAGAAACGCGCCAGAGATAAACAGACCAATACCAAGACAGGCTTCCGCAAAGGCCAGCAAGGGCACAAGCAGGACAGCGCCGCTCTGGTTCGCCTCAAGCAGGCTTATGAAATACGTCTCGATCGCCAATCGCCTCTCACTGCGGTGATGACAGCTTGCCCTAAGCCGCAGGATTTTCGGAGGGCTCATTAGGACTCACGTTTTCCGGTCGATTCTTCGAGCGCACCACTTCCAACTAATGATTCCACCAAGGCATGCAAGAAAAAGGTCGAAGATCCAATTCATGAGTCCACGCAGAGCGGTGTTGTTGAGACAAGTGCCAGTAAGTTTCTGCCACTTCCTCAGGTTTTAGCAGACCGTCCTTAGCACCTTGCGTCTCGCGCATCTTTTGAAAGGCCTCAGCCCCCATCATCTTGCCGAGCGTATCAGGCGCATCAACAGGACCATCAATTATGATGTGGGAGACATGGATATTCTCAGGACTATACTGCGCATTCAGGGACTGACAAAGCATTCTTCGACCGCCCATGGCTGCGGCGTGAGAATGCTGACCGGCATTACCCCGTACAGCGGCAGTTGAAGACGTGACCAGCAGCGTTCCTTTTCCTCGCTGCTGCATCAAGGGACAGAGCACCTGCGCAACCCGGAAAAGACCCAGGACCCCCATCCGCCATCCCAACTCGAAGACCTTTTCGGGCGTCTCCTCGAGACGCCGATCACCAATCTGAGCGCCGAGGTTGTAGATAAGCACTTCGATCGGACCCAACTCATGCTCAACGAGCCGGACCTGGTTCTCAAGCGTCTCGGGTTCAACCGCATTCAGCAGATAACCGCTGGCCGACCCTCCCTCAGCCTTAATTTCTGCAGTCAACTGATCAAGGCCTTCTTGTCCGGTCCGGCGGCACAGCGCCGCGTGGTATCCGCCTCGAGCAAAACGCTTGGCCACATGGCCGCCAATCCCGGCGCCGGCGCCGATAATAAGACAAACTGGTTGCATCATTCATTCCTCACAGCGGAAGTCTTCATTTCCTATGACATTGATTTACGATTCACCGCGCATCACAAAATTAGCGGAAAAACCCAGGCTTGCCTACGGGCTGCCGTAAGAATTATGGCTGGGCACAGTGTGACGCCGCATGCTGGCTGAAGCGGATCATCGCAAGGCCTTCCTCAGCAGGGGCTCAGATCCGGCTTGTTATTTCGCGGAGAATCGTTACGCTAACGGTTCGAAGAATTGAACGGCAAACTCTCAGGGAAACGATTTTCTATGGCAATTCCAGAATGCATGCAGGGCCGGCTGTCAGTCCCAGTCGTCGGCGCCCCGCTTTTTATCATATCCAACCCTGATCTGGTGATTGCTCAGTGCAAGGCTGGGGTAGTGGGCTCGTTTCCCGCCCTGAATGCGCGGCCTGCGGAAGAACTCGACAAATGGCTCACACGCATAAAGACAGAATTGGCCGAGCATGATGCCGCCAATCCCGATTTACCCTCTGCACCGTTCGCCGTGAATCAGATTGTTCACGGCTCTAACGATCGGCTGATGCATGACGTGGACATGTGTGTTAAGCACGAAGTACCAGTGGTCATTACATCCCTTGGTGCGAGACCGGAAGTGTTCGATGCCATACACTCTTACGGCGGCATCTGCCTACATGATGTTATTAACAACCGATTTGCCAAAAAAGCGATTGAAAAAGGCGCCGATGGTCTGATCTGTGTTGCCGCAGGAGCCGGAGGGCACGCCGGCACCTTGTCACCTATGGCGTTCATACAAGAGGTTAGGGAATGGTTCGATGGGCCAATACTGCTTTCCGGTGCCATCGGAACTGGTGATGCCGTATTAGCTGCGCAAGCGATGGGCGCAGATCTTGCCTACCTTGGTTCCGCTTTTATCGCCACCGAGGAGGCCAATGCAGTGGAGGGCTACAAACAGGGAATAGTAGACAATGCGTCGAGCAATATAGTCTATACCAATCTATTCACCGGTGTGCATGGCAATTATCTGCGGCCATCCATCGAAGCGGCAGGGCTAGACCCTGATGATTTACCACAGAGCGACCCCTCTAACATGAACTTCGGTTCCGGCGGCAGTGCCAAGAAGAAGGCCTGGAAAGACATTTGGGGCTCAGGACAGGGTATCAACGCCATCAAAGAAGTGTTGCCTACCAGCGCTCTAGTGGGCCGCCTCAAATCGGAATACGCTGCAGCCAGAGAGCGCATCAGCTTGTAATCGGCTTCAGGCCAGCCATGAAAATCTGGGTGGATGCTGATGCCTGTCCGGGCGCCATCAAAGAAATTTTGTTCCGGGCCGCTGAGCGGACACAAACCCCTGTGACTCTGGTAGCCAACCAAGCCCTGCGCACACCGCCATCAAGACTGATCAGCGCCGTTCAGGTGCCGGGAGGATTTGATGTCGCCGACACTGAAATCGTGCGCCGCACTGACCCCGGAGATCTCGTCATTACCAGCGACATTCCGCTGGCGGCTGAAGTGATTGATCGGCAAGCACTCGCACTGAGTCCCCGCGGAGAACTGTTCTCCAAAAACAACATAGGCGCTCGCTTGAACATGCGCGACTTTCTGGAAACCATGCGCGGCAGCGGTGAACATACGGGAGGACCTGCACCTTTCAGCAATGCCGACAAGAAGCAGTTCGCAGATCAGCTGGATCGCCTGCTCGCCAGCCGAACCGGCTAGCGCTTACTCTCCCGCACGGCTGTCTGGATGGACGATATAGACTTGCGCCATTTTGAGATCCAGCGAGGTTGAAATGGCTGTGTTCTCGCCGGTAAACGGGTCTGGGTAGGCCTCTGCAAACCGTCTAAGCGCCTTGTACAGGGAGATACCGGAAATTTGGCCATTGCTGAGGTGATGGGTCGAGTCGTTTCGGATCAGTTGGTAATACCAGGTATCTACGTCCGCATAGCCGGCCAAAACACCGCTTGCCTGCTCCGAACTGAGATCGAGCTGGAAGCGCGCATCTCTGAAGACATGAATCGACGGCACACTGAGGTTCTGCCAGGGCATGATCATTTCCGCGATCGGCTCGGTAATTAGAACGCCGTCGACAATCTGGCCAGCAAACTGCTGAATCAGACTCTCTCCCCACCGATAGTCAATACGCTGCGTGCCGCCTGCCATGACCTTCTGGCCTGTGGCATCCGTTAGCAATCGGTCCATTCCTCGGTACAGATTGATAACCACAGAATCATCATTTTCAAGACTGTCGACCTCGGTTAGTTCAATCATCATGCGATTATAGACTTCATCAAGAATTGCTTTATTCTGGAATATATATTCCACTCCGTCGGGCCCGCGAAATCCGATGATACAACCGACTGCCCGGTACACCTCGTTGTCTATACCGGGGGTGCCATCCGGGTGCGTAAAGTCATTGGCGCTCACTTTTCCATCGAGATTCAAACCCCAGGATAATTCTCCCTCTACTTCGAGAAAATCGAAACCATCAGGTTCGGTGTTCGGATGCCAGGTCTGTATTTCTTGTGCAAGCTGCGTCTCTTCAACGCTCAGAGATTCGTGATCAGGGAAGAGCTTCTGAAATTGCTCTCGCGGGCCGTCATTGAAGCCTTTGGGGCACTCGGCCTGCGCATCTTCAGTCTGGTAAACCGACCAGAATAAATCGGTCATCACATAGCTGATGGTTCGGTTTCTGATTCTCGACTCCTCGGCCTGAACAGCGGGATTTATCAGCAAGCCGCTCAGCAACACAACACGGAATGTCAATCTGCCCGCGTGACAAGTTCCCATCACAAGGTCCCCCGAAAAAAATCGTCCCGCAGCATAATCGCCTTTAGGCCATTTCGCTGGCCCCGCCATTCTCCGGTGCCAGCACCATGAACATCGCCAGGCGATGAATCGCCAGCGAAGGTGTACACCGGTCGATCACGGTAGGCCCAGACGCGAAGCGCCCCTTCCTGCTGCGGCGTAGCGAAACGACCTGTGCGATGGTCAATCCATACAATAGACCAGGTGCGATTGATCGCTTGCTCGTTGTCACCGGCCAGAACATAAGGCCAGTATTCAAGGCAACGCTCAGGATCTCCTGCACCGCACATGGCCAGCCGATAAACTTGCGTTTCGGTGGGATGGTCGCAGCCCAACTGATCCTGCGAATCTTCGCCGCAGTAATAGATGTAAATGGTTTTGCCTTCCGAATCGGCCAACACGTCGCCGACCAGAGTGTGCTGTGGTTTGAAACTTGAGGGGTAGGAATCCGCGACCTGGGTAAACACATTGTCCCAACCCGGCTCGTCACTGCCCTGCTGGGACCAGGTGCCGGAATCCAGAATATAGGTGTAGAGCGGCTTGCCTCTGAAAACCCACTGGCGCTCGCCGGGAGAACGCCCCAGCAGCGACCATTCGCCCTGCTCTCTGGCCAGGGACGGCGCTAATACCGGTTTCCATTTCGCCAGACAGTCTGCACGGCAGCTGGTGCTCTCAGCAGTATCGCCATCATAGCTGTAGATCGACTCACTGCGATCTGTCGCCAGCATCCGACCGTTGAAAGAGCTTCGGATTGAGAAACCTGGGGGATGAAGCGAAGGCGGGCCGACAGGTACCCGCTTAGCCGGCGCATCACCACCGAAGCGCCGGCGAGTGCCACCAAGCACATCTCCGGGCTCTTGATCTTTGACTGAGCTATACAGTGGCTGCTCCTGATAGGCCCACTGCCGCGAGCCATCGCGACGCTCGACAAGGATCCATTCTCCGACCTCTTGTGCGCCCTCGTCCGCTGTGACAGGTTTCCACAGGTCTGTGCAACTCTTTCGCTTATCCAGTTCCGGCAAGCGAATCCCCGGAGGATAGGGGCTCATCAAGCCCGCCGTAACTGTCAAGACATCTTCATAGCAGGCAGGCGAGCCGGGCGACTCACCGCTGTATCCATTACGCAACTTGTGCTGCGGCCATTTGTACAGCGTCATGCCGGACGCGTCGGCGAATACCGGTCCCTCCTGACTGGCCTCTACCCTGAAGCCCTTGGGCATGGGAACGTCTCGGTAGGCTTCAGCGAACAATTCTTGATCGGCGCCCACAGCAACTGAACAACAAGCAAGGAAGCTGATAGCAGAGAGGCTCAGAGCCACTTGATTAAGGCTGCTCACAATTCGAAATCCGTGATTTGTCAGGTGATCAGAATGTCACCAATTTCGCTTGAAGTGGTGTTGCTCTTATCTCCCCAAGTATCTATCTCAAGTCCCATCAGCCGCTGAGCGGTGAACCCGAGCCGGCAACCGGGTGACCCACCGCCATCGATGTGCAAACCGCTCTTGACGCGGCCGCCGGCAGTGCCTGCGGAAAACATGGGGATACCATCTATTGCGTGCAGCTTGGCAAAGGACTGATCAGTCGTGGCATATATGAACGAATTGTCCAGCAAAGAACCGTCACCCTCCTTGAAGTTGGCCAGGGCCTGCACGTAATAGGCCCATTCCTCCATAGCTCGACGTGTATACCAGGAGGTATAGGGCTGATAGCCCAACTCCGGATCCACCGCTTCTTCATGAGTCGCCGTGTGATGCGGCTTGTCGTATCCCGGCTGCGTTGTTGCTGAGAAGGCAGAAGCATAGAACATATTGAACACACGGGTCTGGTCGCAGGCCACCGCCATCAGCATCAGGTCAGTCATCATGCGATGTCTTGTTGCCACCAGATCCGCATCCAGCCCCGTTGGCAAATCCATAGGCTCTTCCAACACGACACAGGCTTCGCGGGGGTCGGGTTTGGTGAGCTGCAGATCGAACCGCCGCTCAAGATCTCTCAATCCCGTAAAATACTGATCCAGACGGGCTCGATCCTCTGCGCCAAGAGATTTCTCCAGCTTGCGGGCTTCCTCCTGAACAGCACTGAGGGCGCTCTGGCGCACCAACACTTTGGGGTCAGGAGAAAACGTGGAGGCATTGGGATCCTGAAAGCCCTCACCGAAAAGACGCTGATAGAATCTCAGCGGAGACCACTCTGGCGTGTTGACCGAATTTCCCCCTTCATAGCTGAAGCTGTCGCGCACATCGCCGGTGGCGGTTGCACTCAGGCTTCTGAATCGAGTGGCATTGCCAATCTGACGCGCGATCGACACATCAATGGTCTCACCGGGCAGATTCGCCCGCGCCGTTGGTGCGATACCGGAACGCAGTACGACCCAGCCAGAGTGATGACACAAATTGGGAGCATCATCTTTGAAGACATGAAAATTAGTGAATAGATTCAAGTGTTCTTGAACTTGAGCTAGCGCAGCAATTTCTTCAGGAAGATCAAAGTTCGCCCCGGTCTTCTTCGGCACAAAGATCGACTCGCTCATACCAAGTCCCCAAGACCAGGTGCCGAAACGCAGGGGAATCGGCATGCCGTCTGCATAGGTCGTCCCGTTGTCATCAAGGAAAACATTCAAAAGTGGCAGCCCAACGGAGACTGCCCCACCCTTTAGTGTACCCCTCAGGAACCGACGTCTGCTCAGTGTCTGCTCAAGCCTTTTCATCATTCGTTCTCCATGCTTGGCAAAGCCATAGTAGATTCAGCTCTCTCGGCGGGCGCTTTAATTCGCAGCGGATTCGGCATTTTAAACCTAGATTCTTCAGACCTCACGCGGGAAAATGCATCCGACAGCGCTATATCGCGCAATAACGTCGGTAATTTATACCCATTTTTCGCAAAACGCGCTTCAAATTCCGCTAGCGTATCCCTGTCCTTCCTCAGAGAAACAGGTCCACCCGTCCCGTATGCATACAGTCGATTGATCAGGCAAGCGGACAATTTAGGATGATTACGGATAGCATGTGCCAGACCGGCAATGTCCTCGTAGAAAATGCCGTCCAGTTCGCCGGCTATGTCTAATGGCGCGCCATTTTCAGTCTCACGGAAACGACCTGCGCCGTCAAAATTTTCCAGTGAAAGACCCATCGGGTCGGTGATTAGGTGACACCCGGCACAGGATGGATTGGTGTTATGAACCGCCAAGCGTTCTTTCGCTGTCGCAGCGTCCTCAGCTTCTTCCAAAGAAGAAAAGTCAACGTCCGGCGGAGGATCAGGCACTCGCTGGCACAGAAAGGTTTCGCGCAGCGCCTTGCCCCTGAGGGTCGGCGAACTTCGCACCGAATGAGAATTCGCAGCTAAAAAGCTGACATGAGTCAGTAAGCCCAACCGAGGGCCCTCTTCTTCAAACTCGAAAGGCCCCCAGCCCTGACCGGCCGGCGTATCGTAAACTGCGGCAAGCTGCATAGACATGAAGGTTTGTCGCGTGGTGAAAAGATCTCGGTAGTCCGCCTGCCGTGCGACAAGGTGGTCAACGATCGTGCGCAGAGTTTGCTCACGAGCATGATCAAGAGTGGTTCCCGTGACCATGGGATACACAAGGGGGTCCTTAGCGAGGCTGTTAAATTCGTCAAAGGCCATCAGATCATCAAAGAACGCCCTGACGCCTGATTCGAGGCGCGCGCTGCCGAGCATTCGATCCACTGCCCCGGCCAGGCCCTGCTGAGTGTAAAGAATGCCCGCTTCCGCTTCCTGTAGCAGAACGTCATCAGGCGGGGCATTCCACAGTAAAAAACTCAATCTTGAAGCCAGTGAATAGGCATCAAGGCGCTGCTGGCTGGGCGCATCAGGGTCAGCCTCAGCGCGATCAGCGATGAAAATGAAATCCGGGCTGATCAGCATGGCTTCAAGGGCCAGTGACAGTCCATCATAAAAGTCACCGGTCTGCTCCGCAGCATAATCCGCGATTTGCACGAGATCCGAGAGTCGGCTTTCACTCAGCGGACGACGAAACAGCAGTCGGCCGGTCTCTTCCAGGAAAAGTGCAGCACAGCTGGTATCAGCCGCTTCTGTCTCTTCCGGCGAGCAGGGGATCAGAAAATCACGATGATCCTGATCGACGACCTGAGCTGCGATTGATGCGGCAGTCTGCTGAATCTGAGAGACCTGATCCGAGGTGACTCCCACGAATGCGCTGCCCGAAGCCAGCAGCCCATCCGTCCGCGCCATCGGCGGAATCGGCGGCAAGATACTTTCAGCAATGTCCTCACCGAAAAGCTGAGCGATTGAGTTGGTGTATTGATCAGCCGTCAGCAACCGAGTACGCAGCGGCGAGCCGGCACTCTGCTGCTCAGCGGACTCAGCACTTTGCGGATCGCTGCATCCGGCGAGAGCGCCGAGCGCCAGAGCAATAATGACGGCTTGCCCGCGGGCTGATCCCACGAGACATCGACAGTCATGCCAATAACTGTTTATGGGCTTTTCGCCTGCGCTGTGTCTGTCCAAGCGGATTACCATTCCTGTGGGGAGGGTTAAACCCTAAAACTACCCATATCACGAGTCCGGTCAAGACTTATTTTGCTGTATTATACGCCGAAGCAGGCTAGCGCTGCCTGGCTACCTGATCTGTGGTGACAATACCAGATGTATTACCCCAGGAGTGACGGATGAAGGTCACCGCTGCGGCCACTTCTTCATCGTCAAGCAGATACTGGAAGTCCTGCATGGGCTCACGCCACTTTGGCGGCAATGGCGGGCTCGGTAGATGCGGTCCATATAGAATCGCATTAATCATCGAAGCAGGGTTTTCGTCCTGCACAACCAGACTGCCGCGATCTAGACGAGGTGCCATATCAGGGTCCCCTTCACCGGTAGGAAGGTGGCAGGTACCACAGTTAAGGTTGTAGATGGTTCTTCCCCTGCCCATGATCTCGGGATTCGGCACAGCTGCCTGGTGCTCAGGCACAGCTGGAAGGCTCTTCAGATAAGTCACCATAGCTTCGATGTCTTGCGCTTCGAGATAGCGCGTGCTGTTGATGATGACTTCATTCATCGGCCCGAACGATTCGAGCATGTCATTTCGTGCAGTTTTCAAGTAATCCGTCAGATCATGCTCTGACCACAGCGCGAGGCCACGTTCCGTCGCAGTAAGATTAGGGGCTGACCAGGGTCGATAGTGTTCTTGGCCGACCAGATCTAGAAATTCTCCGCCACCCATATGTGCAGTAGCCCGTTCTGCGCCCAGACTGTTGCGCGGCGTGTGGCAAGCGCTGCAGTGAGCGAGCGCCTCTACCAGATAAGCGCCTCTGTTCCAATGATCCGATTGGTCTTCGTGAGCTACATAAACCCCAGGCTGAAAATACAGCAGCTTCCAGAATGCCATCAGTGGCCGGAAATTAAAGGGAAAAGCTAGATCATTTTGCGGTGGGCTTGTACGCACCGGCTTGATCGACTTCAAATAAGCAAACATTGCCAGAATGTCATCATCGCTGACTTTGGTATAGGCCGTATAAGGAAAGGCCGGATACAGATGATCTCCGTCAGGGCGCACGCCGTGACGCAACGAGTTCAGGAAATCGATCTCGTTCCAATTGCCAATTCCGGTAAGCTGGTCTGGCGTGATATTTGTGGAATAAATAGTGCCGAAAGGCGTTCTGAACGGTAATCCGCCGCTCATGAAGGCGCCGTCCTGAGTCGTATGACAACTGGCGCAGTTTCCAGCCGTAACCAGATACTCACCGCGCACAACCAGGTCGCCCGGCGAAAGACCCTCAGAGTGAACTATGGTTCCGGACTCGACTGACGGCGCGCGCCACAGGATGGCGCTCGCACTGACCAGGAGTACAAGGAGTAAGACGAGGGCGATGTTTCGAATACTGAGGGTCAAGTCTGGAACTCACCGCCCGTCGATTGCCAGATGGCCTCCGCGAGGACGTGCTGCGATGTTAAGTTAGCGCCTGCTCACTACGACACTGATTTTAGCGGGCAGCTCATTTAAGCTAGTCAAGTCTGAAAAATACCTCATAAGCCGACTCATTGAAACCACTTGCGATCAGTGAGCGGTGCTGTCTAAGTTGCAGGCGATCAGAAAGCTTTTGAGGTAGGATAAAGCACGATATTCGCAGGCAGACGCCAATCTGCATAGATCAAGATTCGAAGAGGGATACCGGTGAAAAATGCTCTTATTTATCGTCAAGTACTTCACACGCTGATCGCAGTCACTGCGCTGACCAATGCACAGGTTTTCGGTCAAGACACAGAGCTCGCTTTATGGTTAAGCACGGACCGTCCAATCGCTGCCGGCCAATCTTATTGGCTCGAAGAACTCACTTCCATGGAGATCCGGGACGCAATCGCATCAGGCACAAGCACCGTGATCATCGCGACCGGCGGCATTGAAGAAAACGGGCCCTATTTGTCAACCGGGAAACACAATCTGATTCTGCAGGCTGCCTGTCCCGCTATCGCCGAAGCACTCGGCAACGCCCTGTGCGCCCCGATAGTCAAATTTGTCCCTGAAGGCAATATTGACCCGCCGTCTGGTGCTATGAAATATCCCGGCTCAATCAGCTTAAGCGCCGAGACCTATGAAGCGCTGCTTACTGACATTGCCAGCAGTCTCCAGCAGGCAGGCTTCTCGGATATCGTCATGATCGGAGACAGCGGCGGCAATCAGAGAGGGATGGCCAATGTAGCCAACTCGCTTGGCCGGAGTTGGCAAGGCGAAGCGACCAGGATACATTTCATCAGAGAATTTTATGATCCAGGGTGGGTAGAAACCGAACAGTATACCAAGCGAGAACTCGGCGTCGCACAATCCGCCGATGATGGCTACCACGATGATATCTGGGTGACAGCAATGATGATGGTGACAGACCCCGAACAGGTTCGCTATCAACAGCGGGTTGAGGCCGGACTTGCATCCATTAACGGCGTTGCCATTACCCCACTGGTTGACACCATTCAGCTCGGCCAGGAAATGATTAAGTTCAGAGCACGATATACTGCCGTGGCCATTCGTCGTGCGCTGTCCACTGGCAACTAATTCCTTTGAAGGCTGAAGACCCATGCAAATAAAAAATGTCTTTATCTCCATCCTGACCATGATGTTGACCCCAGCCCTTCATGGCGCTGACGAAACAGTCTCGGACGGAGCCAGCCTAATCCTAGAGCCTACCAGATTCATCAGTGAGCACAGCGCACGATTCAACGGGCAACGCGTCGACTACACCGCGACAGCCGGAGAAACCTATATCAGGGATCTAGAGGGGGAGCCCAAAGCCACCCTTTTCACCTTTGCCTACACGAAAAACAACCTGGTTAAGAATGAACCCCGCCCAGTTACCTTTATCTGGAACGGCGGGCCCGGGTCAGCGTCAACCTGGCTTCACATGGGAAGTTACGGCCCAAAGCGGATCGTTGTCCCGTCGGATGCGCAGCATGCCGGGCTGCCGCCTTTCCCTATTGAAGAGGCACCGGAAACGATTCTCGATGTCACAGATCTTGTCTTTATTGACCCGGTAGGAACAGGGTTTTCCCGTGCTCTTGGCGACTATGAGGGCAACGATTTCTGGGGTCTGGATGAAGATGCGCAATCCATGGCAGGTTTTATTAACACCTGGGTCACTGAACATGGACGTTGGAATTCTCCAAAGTTTTTACTGGGCGAAAGCTTCGGCACGACCCGGGCAGCGGCAGTAGCCCGCATTCTGGAGGAAGATCTTTCAGTCAGCCTGAATGGTATCGTTTTCATCTCACAGGCTTTGGACTATCAGGGCTCAACGCCCTACGTCCGAGACAATCTGATCTCTTTCATTACTTACATACCTACTATGGCGGCCACTGCACTGTATCATGGCCGGGTGGAGCCAGAACCAGAAAGCCAGGCAGTTTTTTTGCAACAGGCCCGCGAATTCGCCGTCAATGAATACCTGCCCGCGCTGTTTAAGGGAAACACCATTGAGCAGGAGGAGTATCTTGCAGTTCGTGACCAACTGTCTTATTTCACCGGATTGAGCACGAACTATATCGACCAGGCGAACCTCAGGGTTCAGGGCAATCGTTTCACCAAGGAGCTGCTTCGCGATGAGGGCATCACAGTCGGTCGACTGGATTCCCGTTATACCGAGGATGAGATTGATGATCTGGCGGCGCAGGCTTTACGGGACGCCGCCAGCGACGCAATTTCGGGTGCGTACAAGGCATCTCTCATGAGCTACATGCGCACCGACCTTGGCGTGAACTGGAGCCGACAGTATCTGTCACCGGCTGATCCGGATCTGAACAGAAACTGGCGCTGGCGCAGAGTGCCAGATGGCTCATCTTGGGAGCCTGCCTACGTGAACACCGCCCACGATCTCTCTACCGCACTGCGTATCAATCCGGCTCTCAAAGTGATGGTTGCCTCAGGCTACTATGACATGGTGACGCCGTTCTTTGATGCAGAGTACACGCTGAATCGTCACGGCATTCTGGCGAACCAAATGCAATACACCTACTATCAGGGCGGGCACATGATGTACGTCAATGAACCCTCCAGACTGGAACTGCTGACGGATACACGGCGTTTCATTGAAACCCAGACGGCGAATTAAAAGCTCCGGGTCTAACACACTGGAGTGATCAGGCGCGGGGTGCAGCCAGACGATATCCTCAGGGGCAAACTACTCGGCGATATAGGCGGTGGTAACAGCACGCACAGTCTGGCGGATGCCGCGCGCGGCTGCTTTGGCAGAAATTGTGGCCTTGGCAATCCCATCTATCTCTTTGCCGACACGAAATCGGTTATAGGCATCTAGACCGATAAATTGTTCTTCGAAACCCCAGGAAAAGAAATCACCGATGGTGTAGCGATGGGATTCCTTGTAGTAAATGACTCGAAGACCAACAATCTTGCCCTCCAGATTCATACCTACCAACGTATCAATAGGTCCGCTGTAACCATTGGGTTCAGGCGGCACATCGGGGGTTACGAAGGCATAGCCAATGAGGGTTTGCTCACCGCTGTCAGAATCTGTTTGGTAGGCTCGGTAGACCGGCGGTTCGCCGCTTTTTTCTGAAAAGCTGTCTGCACCGGGGACAACCGCCTTCAAAAGACGTTCGGTGGTGTGATCAGCGTTGGCCGCAACAGCCGGAGTGACGATCGGCAGCTCAAGCTCCGAAAGCGCCTCATCTGCGACCTCAAAGGTCAGCAGCGCGATCAAAAGTAGCGCTGGAGTTGTTACACGACGCATGAAAGGTTGTTCTCTATCAGGGTTACGCAGGCCGAGCCGCCCGGCTTTTGCACTCTGTTTGCATTTCTGTATAACCTGTCATCGCCTTCGTTTGACAGCCGTTCCCGCGAACCGGCCGCTCTCGAAATATGACGTCCCGAAAAGCAGGCAAAAAACCAGCCGACCAGAGATGGCTGGGTTTTCCTTGACTGGCTTAATCAGCTCTCGCCGCCGGTATCCATAAATTCAACATGCACCTCCAGCTCGATTTCGTCACCAACACCGAAAGAGGTAAAGCGATCTACGCCAAAATCAGAGCGATTAAATCGCGCGCTGCCGGAAAAGCCCAAGGTGTAGCTCCGAGTTAGAAAATTTCTTCCGCCGCCGTTGAAATTTACCGTGATGTTGACCGGCGCAGTTACACCATGAAAGCTGAGGTCGCCCGAAAAAACGAAAGTGTCATCATCCATGGCCTCGACAAACGAAGTGGTTCGGTAGACAGCCTGTGGATATTGCGCAACATCGAGAAAATCATCACCTCGCAGTTCTTCCTCGAATTCTTCGAGATTGACATTAATTGATGACATCTCGATGACCATCTCAAGATTGGCGTTTTCAATGTTTTCGGGGTCGAAATCCAACGAAGCGTCAAATTCCGTGAACCGACCCAGGAAGGTAGAAAACCCAAGATGATTTAGCTTAAACATCAATGCTGCGTGGTTAGGGTCAAGCGCGTACTGACCGGCTCGGACTTCAGTGATTTCGGTCGTCTGATCAGGAGTGACGAGACGACTGCAAGCGCCGAGGGAAAACACACCTACCAGCAGAAGAATGAGCTTGCCGGAGTTGGGTTGTAAAAGATTTAGCATCAGAATTCCTTATTTTTTCTCGGACTACGCCTACTGCATTAGGGCATAGACGTCGACTTTAATTTTGACCTCGTTCGGCACCTCTGCTGTGTTAGCCCAGTATCCCTGACCAACACCATACTCCAATCGCAGAATTTCGACTTCACTGGTCATATGGAAGCAAACCTGACCATCACAAGTCTCAATATTCAGCTCAAAAGGAAAGGTCATTGGATTGGTCTGGTCACGAAGAGTCAGAGTGCCGTCTGATTCAAAGGTGTTCACGCCCGTCAGGCGGCAGCTTTTAGCTGAAAAGGTCGCAGTAGGCCAGGTGTCTACATCAAAGAGCTCATAGTCGAGCAAGTAGTCAAGCACCTCCGGCGAGTCCACTTCAATATCTTCGATGTTGATAGTGACATCGAACTTGCAGCTGGTGGGCCGCATGGGATCGATGTCAAAATTCGCCTGCACGTTGGTGAAGCGGCCTTCGTAGGGGTCTGTCCCGTAGGAATATTCGAAAGTGACCTGAGAGCCCGGCTCCAGAACCCACTCTGCTGCTTGCGACGCAGCACTGAGGCTAAGCAGTGCAACACTAAGAGATATTCCATGCATGAAAGTTCGCATTATTAGTTGTGCTCCTTCAGAAAATTAGGGCAAGGCATAGGCCACCAGCTGCGCTGCCTGACCGCCGCCACTGACAAACATCGCCAAATACTGCTTGCCATCGTGTTCGTAGGTGAATGGAAGGCCAGACTGATTGTTCGGTAAATCAATCTCGGCGAGTATCTCTCCGGTCGCTTTATCGACCGCTCGAAAAATCGGACTCGCACCGGGCCCTCCGGTACCTTCACCGACAAAAAGCAGCGACTTGGTGACCAGCACACCGGAGCGCGTTGGGATGCCGGTGCGCTCAATATCTACGCCTTCCAGCAACCGGTGGTTCTTTATTCGATCAGGCGTATCGGCATTAGCAATCATCCACTTATGTTCGCCGGTATTCATATCAATCGCCGTGATGCGGCCATAGGGGGGTTTAACAATCTCAAGGCCTTGCACGCGCGGAACTCGAACCCCGAATGCGGCACTGAGATCGAGATCAGAATCCTTGTCTTTACCCAGGGACATGACTGCCAGCGCAGTGCGCGAAGGCACATAGATCATGCCGGTTTCCGGGTCGATCGCGGCACCTTCCCAGTTGGCTCCGCCAGTTGCAGAAGGCAGACTCAAAGTGCCTCGCGTGCCGTCTTCTGCGTCAGCCAGCGACGGAGGTGAGTAGACGCTCGGCGCCAATCGGAACCCTTCTGTGGCCTCCAACGCCAGCGCGCGGATTTCGGGCGTCCAGTCAATCAGATCTTTGTCGGTGAAACCCTGACGGTCGAAAGGTAGCGGATTGGTCGGAAATGGCTGAGTCGGAGAGTACCATTCTCCGGGAACATCTCCGGCGGGTACTGGCCGCTCTTCAATGGGCCAAATTGGCTCCCCCGTCGCCCGGTCAAAAGTGTAAATCCAGGACTGTTTGGTAACGGTCATCAGCACTTTCTGGCCGTTTGGCAAATCTGAAATCACAGGGGCAGATGGAATGTCCCAATCCCAGATGTCGTGATGAGTCAGCTGATAGTGCCATTGTCTCTCGCCAGTCTTGATATCAAGCGCCACAACTGAATCGGAAAACAGGTTATTTCCCGGACGATCTCCTCCATACCGGTCTCCAGTTGCAGATTCGATCGGCAGATAGACATGGCCAAGCTCAGGGTCACCTGAGATCGGCGCCCAAACTCCGGTGTTTCCGGTAAATTCAATCCCACCGTCAAGCCAGGACTCGTATCCGTAATCTCCTCGTGCAGGAATAGTGCGGAATGTCCAGAGCAGTTCACCTGTGCGCGCATCAAAGCCGCGGATATCGCCTTTCACGTTCGCCTTCGACCGTGGACGCATCCCAACTCGATGCGCGGCACCGACGACAATGACATCATTCATTACAAAAGGAGCAGCGGAAAGTCCGATATCCGGGAAAGGAAATCTCGGATCATCGGCATTACGCAGACCCACGAATAGATCAACGATACCGCCCTGACCAAACTCAGGATCCGGCACACCCGTCTCCGCATCAAGCGACACCAGATGATAGCCCGGAGTCACATCGATGACTCGCTTCTCGTCGCCGTCAGTCCAGTAAGCGACGCCGCGACCAGCGCCCTTTCGCGGCGCTTCGTCAAAGCGTTCTCCCTCTTGCGGGCGCCACAGCCAGAGTACCTGACCGGTTGTTGCGTTAAGGGCCACAACATTTCGGGTACTGCCGATATTTGCGTAGAGCACGCCATTGATTTCGATCGGTGTAGAGGGATTGTTGAAATCTGTCGAAGGCCCAAAATTCTGGGTCGAAAACTGCCAGGCGATCTCAAGGCCACCGACGTTTTCTGCGTTGATCTGGTCCAACGGAGAATAACGCTGGGCGAAATGATCACCATGATATTCCGGCCAGTCACCCTCATACACCGACGTGCCTGACTGACCTAATGCTGCTGTTGCCAGGGCCAGTGAACCGGCGCCGACGAGAAGTGAAGAAATCAATCTTCTGGGTGTGCTCATTTTGCTCTCTCTCGTAGTAAGTCTTTGTATTGTATTAACGCGCCGGCTGAACAGTGGCTTAATGCTCAGTACAGTAAGGTGAGAAGCCGGTTTGGTGCTCTTAGTTCGATCCCCTCTGATGCACTTTCACTACCCCGATTTCCGCGAGGTTTTATCTCATTAGCATGTAGGAGGGTATGGTGGGAGGATAAGCAATCTCCTGACGACAAGCAAGTCCAAACCCCTTAAGATTTGGTAAAACTCACTTACATATCAATCGCTTGCAGTTAGTAGATTCTGCGATATTTGTAATTGATTGTAACGGCCTTAAACGG
Organism: Gammaproteobacteria bacterium; assembly: GCA_002691885.1. Lineage (GTDB taxonomy): Bacteria > Pseudomonadota > Gammaproteobacteria > Pseudomonadales > Pseudohongiellaceae > UBA9145. The sequence goes on along the minus strand of NZJB01000110.1, from coordinate 250 downwards.
ATACTTTTTCTGCAGTCGGATAAGAAGGCCAGTTGGCTTCGCCGCAGACTCATCACGCGTTTGCGCAACAGCCCAAAGCGTTCGCTGATATTAGCACCGGAGCCGAACAGACGGCACTCGGCGCGTTCACGCAGCCGGATGAGGTGGACGCTGACGATTCACTGGAAAAGCACGAAGAAGAGTAACCCGTTTGCTGCAACAGTGCGTGCCTATCCAGGGTCTGAAGTGTTAGTGCCTGCAGAAACGCCCA
>NZJB01000109.1 GCA_002691885.1 Gammaproteobacteria bacterium | reverse complement strand
CCTACCGGATGTATGGTCGTTTTCCAGCTTCCCGACGCTCACTCAATCCCGATTCTCTTCGTACCCGGATTTTACCCGATTACGAGCTTTCATTCGGCCTCGTATGCGGTCCAGAGATCGCGCTTTACGAGTGCGGAAGAAGTTACATGGGTAGCACTTATATATCAAGGAGTTTATGGCTTAGAAGGCCCGTGAGGAACCAAATTTATGAAGGTTTTGACAGCATAATTCCAAATTGAAAACACGCCCAACCATTCTATACAAAACCCACTTACGACAACCCAACTAAGTTGGCAACACGACAGCCAAACACGCTAAAAAATGCGGTTCAGCCCATCCAGTGCGGCGGTTCTGTAAGCTTCGGCCATAGTCGGGTAGTTGAACGTTGTTGTCAGAAAATATCTCATGTTGTTGGCAGGGCCAGGTTGGCGCATGATGGCTTGTCCGATGTGGACAATTTCGGACGCCTGATCACCGAAACAGTGGATTCCGAGCAACTCCAACGTGTCGAAGTGAAATATCAGTTTTAGCATGCCCACCCGTTCACCGGTTATCTGAGCTCGCGCAGTATTCTTGAAAAAGGCCTTACCCACCTCGTAAGGCACTTTCTCAGCAGTCAGCTCGGCCTCTGTTTTCCCAAGCGTACTGATCTCGGGAATGGTGTAGATACCGGTCGCGACCTCTTCTACGGGATCGCATTCATCAGGCGCGACAATGGCGTTACTGGCTGCTCTTCCCTGATCATAAGCCGCGCCTGCAAGTGCCGGCCAACCGACAACATCACCTGCTGCATAGATGTTTTCAACTTGCGTCTGATAGAGACCATTTACTGACAGCTGGCCGCGCCCATTAGGTTTCAGCCCGATGTTCTCAAGGCCCATTCCTTGAGTGTTGCCCGTTCGGCCATTGGCCCACAACACAATGTCGCTCTTAATCTTTTTCCCGGAGCACAGATAGGTCACTAGATGATCGTCGTGAAATTCAATCTTCTCGGTTTCCTCAAGATGTCGACTGCGAACGCCGGCATTGCGCAGGTGGTAAGCAAGCGCATCGCTGATTTCTGTGTCGAGAAATGTCAGCAGGCTCTTATTGGGGTTGATCAGCTCTACTTTTGCGCCCAGCCCGCCGAATATAGAGGCGTACTCGCAGCCAATGACCCCCGCCCCGATGACCGTCACTTTGCGCGGCGAATGATTTAGGGTCAAAATCGTGTCGCTGTCGAAGAGCAAGGGGTGCGAAAAATCCACGCCCGGCGGATGATACGGACGAGACCCCGTGGCAATCACGAAGTAATCGGCGGACAGCTTGTTCCGCTTACCCGTCAATTTGATTGTGTGACTGTCGATAAATTCAGCGCGCCCATGAATGACTGGAATGCGATTCCGATCATAAAAATCAGAACGCATGCGAACCTGCTCCGACACAACCCTCTCAGCATGCTTCAGAATCTGCTGAAAGCTCAGTTTTCGCGCATCGCCGAACTCACGAAACATCGGGTTGGTGTTAAAATCAATTACTTGCTTTACCGAGTGACGCAGCGCCTTCGACGGGATAGTTGCCCAATGGGTGCAACTGCCACCGACTTTCGCTTCGTCTGTCACAACCGTCACCGTAAAGCCTTTTTTCTTGGCATTCATTGCAGCCGCCTCACCGGCAGGCCCTGCACCGATCACGATGATGTCAAAATGCTCTTCCTGTTGCTTACAAGTCATGGACATCACGAAATATTTACTGGCCATCCAAGTATGGTTTGAAGGCAGAACTGATCCTTTCAGCGAAAGCATCGCCCTCTCTGGCAATCAAAAACACGGCGATACCCCGCTCCTCTGCATGCGCGAAGGCAAACTCTTCTCCCATTACCATGTACGCGGTGGCCAGCGCATCCGCCAGGGCAACTGAATCGGCAATGACATAAGCCGCCGCGAGATGATGACGAACTGGCCTACCAGTACGCGGATCGATTTCATGCGAATAGCGAACGCCATCAACTTCGAAATAGTTACGGTAGTCTCCTGAGCCCGCCACTGCTATCGATTGACCGATGTTTGAAAAAATTTCATACACCTCGAAGGCCCGATCGTTTGGAGCCTCGATTGCAGGAACCCAGCTGCTTCCATCAGCCTTCACCCCTTTGATCTTTAGCTCACCGCCAATTTCAATAAAGTAACTGTCCGAGCCCTGCTCATCCAACAGACGCCCTATATGATCTACCGTGTAGCCCTTAGCGATAGCACTCAGGTCGATCATCACATCGCGGGTCTTGACGACTTCTGAGCGCGCTTCATCAATCACCAGATGCTCAAAGCCCACTCGCGATAGCGCTTCCTCAACATCCTTGCTGTCAGGGATGCTGGCTGCAGTAAGGCTCACTCTCGACCCAAACCCCCAGAGGTTCACCAAAGATCCGACTGTGGGATCGAAGGCGCCGGACGTCGAAGAAAAAACGCTATCGGCCAGCATCAAAACATCCAGCATTTCGCGCGAGACAGCGAAAGGCCTCCCCACCGCGTGGTTGTTCAGACGGGACAATTCAGAGTCTGGCGCATAGGTAGAAAAAATTTCTCGGTCGAGCCGAGAAAGTATGGTCTGCACCTCATCTGCGAGCACCCCGGGATCCTCCTCACCGGGAACCTCGAGCAACTGAATCTGGTAGGAAGTCCCCATAGTGAGGCCTTCCAAACTGACGCGCTCATCCTCTTCTTTGAAGACAGCCAGAACGAGCGCAAACGTTGCCATGAGGCAGAGAGCGACCAATCTCCGGCTGCGGGCGTTGGCTATCATTATTTTTTGCGCCAAAGGAGCGGAGGGAAGCCTCCCCGGACTGTCTGCTTAGGAAAATCCGGTTAATCCGCAACTTTGTTCTAGATTTCCTCTGGATAGGCCAGGTAGTTCACCCCGGCCATCTTGTAAACCATGCGACCCACCTGACAACAGTATCCAAACTCATTGTCATACCAAAGGTACAGCACGCAATGCTTTCCGTTAACAATAGTCGCATTTGAATCGACAATCCCGGCCTCACGACTGCCAACAAAATCGGAGGAAACGGCGTCTTCGGACTGGGTGTAATTGATCTGATTTTGCAAATTTGAGTGCAGCGCAATCTTGCGAAGAAATTCGTTCAACTCTTCCTTCGAAGTCTCTTTTTCAAGGCTGAGTGTCATGATTGCCATGGATACGTTAGGAACCGGCACGCGAATCGCATTACCTGTTAATTTCCCCTCAAGTTCAGGTACTGCTTTCACCACAGCTTTCGCAGCACCTGTTTCGGTAAGGACCATATTAAGTGCCGCGCTGCGTCCGCGCCGGCTGCCCTTGTGATAGTTGTCGATAAGATTCTGATCGTTGGTATAAGCGTGGACAGTCTCAATATGACCGCGATTGATCCCAAATTCATCATTGACAACTTTCAGCACCGGCGCGATAGCATTGGTCGTGCAGGAGGCGGCGGTAACGATTTTATCTTCCGGAAGCATTTCGTGATCATTGATGCCGTAGACGATATTTTTTAACGCCCCTTTACCGGGGGCTGTGAGCAGAACTTTGCCGGCGCCTTTGGATTTGAGGTGCAACCCAAGACCTTCTTCATCCCGCCACTTACCGGTGTTATCAATGATTAACGCATCTTCTATGCCGTATTCGGTGTAGTCGATCTCGTCCGGGCTGTTTGCGTTGATCACCTGAATCACATTCCCGTTCGCAATCAGACAGTTCCGGTTCTCATCGACCCGGAGTGTTCCCTGGAAGGCTCCGTGGACGGAATCATTGGTGAACAGACTGGCCCGCTTGATCAGATCGCCTTCCCCTCCTGGCCGGACAACGATCGCTCTCAGTCGCATCACCTCCCCGGTGCTGGTACGCTCGATCAATAGACGCGCCATCAGGCGGCCAATCCGGCCGAAACCATAAAGAACGACATCCTGAGACTTGGCAATCGGGCTTTGCTGATTACCCACCAGATACGATAACTCTTCTTTCACAAAGCTATCGACATCTTTAGCCTCATGGCCCGATGCCTCCTGATGCTCCATGAAGCGAACAGTGAGTTTGCCAAGGTCAATGTTGGCATGGCAAAGGTCCAGTTTTGCCATTGCTATTAACACAGGATGACTTTCAAATTCCGACATTTCATTCCGCTCCACCTGCCTGACGAACCGGTGGGACTTCATAATAAAAGTCACAGATCTGTTGTGCAGGGGTCGTCCGTAGATGTAGATACCTATGTTTTGGCGATTGAACAATTTACCGATGACAGGAATCATTTCCTGCACCAACGTTTCTCGTTGTTTCCAATCGTCGAAATAGTCTTCGACGTCCGGCCGCTCATTGGTTGTGTTCACAAAGGCCTCGTGTCATCGGCGAGATGGAGCAAGGGAGCCGCATTATCTTGTGAATGCGATAGTAGTGCAACACAACCGTTAGCGAAGCCGCCTCCTTTGCTTGATGATCTTAAGCTACAATACGCGACTGGGCGGAGCGATCGTTTTCAAGAGTTTTATATCCCGATGAGCAGCATTTTCTCACCCTCACTTCCGACTGATGAGTACCATACTTGTTATTGGCAGGGACTGAATGGCAGCGCCGAGAGCCTTGCCCTGGTCCAGGCAGCCTTCCGGACAGATGGCCCCATACTGCTGGTCTGCGACAGTAACGAATCAGTCGAAAGGTATCTCAGAGAGCTCAGTTACCTGAGCTCAGAGCTCAACGCACATAAGGTGTTCGCTCTGCCAGACTGGGAAACTCTGCCTTACGACAGTTTTTCGCCCCATCAGGACATCATTTCGGACCGGCTTGCAACGCTCTTCAGTCTCCCAAGGATACAGCGCGGTATCGTTGTCACTTCAGTATCCAGCCTGATGCATCTGCTGCCCCCGCGTCAGTACATCGATGCCAATAGTCTGGACCTGAAGAAAGGTCAAAAGAAAACCCTCTCGGATCTGCGGGAGCAAATGGTCATTGCGGGTTATCAGCACGTCACTACCGTGATGGAACATGGAGAGTTCGCCGTTAGAGGTTCCATCGTGGATATCTTCCCTATGGGAACGGCATTACCACTGAGAATCGACCTGTTCGACGATGAGATAGACTCAATACGACGCTTCGATCCGGAAACTCAGCGCTCGGACACCACAGTCGAGCGCGTGCACTTGCTTCCGGGGCGTGAGTTTCCCCTCGATGAACCGGGCGTCATGCAGTTCAGGAAACGTTTTCGAGAGCGATTTGACGTTGACACCAGGCAATGTCCGATTTATCAGGACGTAAGCGATGGCATTGCTTCCCCGGGATTGGAATATTATCTGGACGTTTTCTTCGAAAAACTTGATTCGCTGTTTGATTTTTTGCCCGACGACACCACGATCTGTAGAGCCGGCAAGCTACGACAGGCCGGCGAAAAGTTCTGGGCAGACGTTTCGAACCGCTACGAGGACAGACGATTCGACAGATATCGTCCGATCTTGTCCCCCGAAAAGGTTTTCATTCCCGTGAATGAAATGTTCAGCCGGCTTAAATCCTACCGGCAGGTGGAATTCAAAGGGCATCCGCAAGCGATGAACTTTGCCAGCGAAGCATTGCCGGAATTGGCAAGCAATTCACGTGCGGCGCCGCCGCTTTCTGCCGTCCAGGAGTTTGTAAATTCTGACCCCGGTCGCGTCCTTTTCACCGCTGAAACTGCTGGCAGACGCGAAACACTGCTGGAAATGCTCAGACAAGTTGATCTGAATCCCGTGATCTTTGATCACTGGCAACACTTTGTTGACAGCAGCGATTCTCTTGGAATTTCGGTCGCACAAATAGACCGCGGCCTCTGGCTGACGGATGAGAAATTGCTGATCATCCCTGAAGCGCAAATATTTCAGGACCGAGTGGCACAAAGACGACGACGCAAGAGCAATCAGAGCAACACCGAGTTTATTATCAAAAGCCTGACGGAATTGCACGTGGATGATCCCATCGTGCATCTTGAGCATGGCGTGGGCCGATATCGGGGTCTGCAGACTATTACGACCGAGGGAGAAACCACCGAATTCCTGACTCTCGAATATGCCAATCAAGCCAAACTCTACGTCCCGGTCTCGGCGCTCCACCTGATTAGCCGGTACAGCGGCGCAGATCGGGACACCGCACCCCTCAATACCCTTGGCACCGAGCAATGGCAGAAGACCAAGCGCAAAGCAGCAGAGAAAATCCACGACGTGGCGGCGGAGCTACTAGAAATTTACGCGGCGAGAGAGGCCCGTGAAGGTTATCAGTATACAACTGGCGTCGAAGATTATCAGAAGTTTGCCGCCAGCTTTCCTTTCGAAGAGACAGCAGATCAAGAAACTGCTATCGACGCAGTCATACAGGATATGAGCAGCAAGAGACCCATGGACCGACTGGTTTGCGGTGATGTCGGGTTTGGTAAAACGGAAGTTGCCATGCGAGCTGCCTTCATTGCGGTTAACAATAACAAACAGGTCATCATGCTGGTGCCGACTACCTTGCTTGCCCAGCAACATTTTGAAAGTTTTAAAGACAGATTCGCCGATTGGCCGGTAAAAGTCGAAGTCCTGTCTCGCTTCAGATCAAACTCTGAGCAGAATAGCATCATTCAACAGGTAAAAACGGGACAAATCGACGTTGTAATCGGTACACATAAACTTTTGCACACCGACATCAATTACAACAAGCTGGGCTTATTGATTATCGATGAAGAACATCGCTTTGGCGTGCGCCAGAAAGAGAAACTTAAGGCGCTCCGAACCAACGTAGACATCTTGACCTTAACTGCAACACCNATTCCCAGAACTCTGAATATGGCCCTGGCCAGTGTCAGAGATCTCTCTCTGATCGTCACTCCGCCTGCCAAACGCCTTTCCGTCAAAACCTTTGTGAGGGAAGCTCAGGACAGCGTCATCAAGGAAGCCGTATCGAGAGAGCTCCTANGGGGCGGTCAGGTNTTCTATCTGCATAACGAAGTCAAAAGCATTGAANGTGCGGGAGAGCACTTACAGGAGCTAATCCCGCAAGCAAGAATTTGCATCGCTCATGGCCANATGCCAGAAAGAGAACTTGAGAAAGTGATGGCGAATTTTTACCACAAGCACCACAACATTCTGGTGTGCTCGACGATCATTGAAACGGGAATAGATATACCAAGCGCGAATACCATCATTATCAACCGAGCAGACAAATTCGGGCTAGCTCAACTGCATCAGCTGAGAGGGCGCGTCGGACGTTCTCATCATCAGGCCTACGCCTACTTGCTTCTGCCCCCGCAGGTACGGCTTAAAGCGGACGCGCAGAAAAGGATAGAAGCCATTCAGACCGCGACAAACCTCGGGGCAGGCTTCACGCTGGCAAGCCATGATCTTGAAATCCGCGGCGCCGGCGAACTNCTCGGAGATGAGCAAAGCGGTCACATGCAGAAAATAGGCTTCGCTCTTTACTCCGAAATGCTGGATGAAGCCGTCAATGCCATCCGGGCAGGTAAAACTCCGAGCATTGAGGCCTTTTCCGATCGCACACTTGANATNAATCTGCGAATTCCTGCTCTAATCCCGGAGCAGTATTTACCTGATATCCATACCCGCCTGATCATGTACAAAAGAATCGCCTCAGCCAATTCGATTGAGGAACTAGAAGACCTCCAGGTGGAGATGATTGATCGTTTCGGCCTGTTACCGAAAAGCCTTTCCTTGCTGTTTCAGCAGACCCAGCTAAAGCTGAAGGCAGCAACTTTCGGNATAAAAAAAATCGACGCCAATATTAACTNTGGGCGTATCGAATTTGGTCAGCACACAGATGTCGACCCTTTCTGCCTCGTGCAGATGATNCAGGAGGACCCTCAGACCTTTAAGCTGANCAGTGCCAATCAGCTCCACTTTTCTCATAGCTGCTCTGAATCACAGGAGAAAATTAGGTTTNTTGGNGAAATCCTCGATAGANTGACACTAAATGACCGGCAGGTTGCGTAGACTCATNACAATGNTTCCCAATAAGCCGCTACTCANCATTAACATCNATCGCNACAGCAGCTTTATGCTGGNAATTCTCCTNGCTGGTTTGGCGGCGCTGTTCTCGACGCAGGCTGCGGGGCAAGACCGTTGGTTCCAGATTGAGGCCACTGTGTTCACCAACGAATCCAAATTCGGGCGCGATTCAGAAGACTGGCTCCCAAACCAGCCGGAACTCAGGTTTCCGTCAAACATNAGGCGCTTGGNGAATATTCAGGAAAATCTGCTTATCGAAGCCTTCCTNACTNCCGAGGACAGGTCACAAGAAGGCGCCGCTCTGCCCAATGACGAANCCCTGCGCGGGCAGAGAATTCTGAGTATGGGGCCACAACCGGAAAGGACGACAGGTGAGTTTAGANTGTTTGATTTGCTCAGAGACGAGTACATTGATTTACCNACAAACCTGAGTGACTTNAGCCAAACCAATAGAGCCCTCGAGCGATCNCCTGACCATAGGCTTCTATTCCACGGGCACTGGAGGCAGAGGGTAGTCAGTTCCAACGAAGCTACTTCGATCTATATCGAAGCCTTGCGGGAGCGCAATTCTTGGCCGATGCTGAATGGTTCTTTGACTATTCGGTTTAATGAACAGGAAGACCGCGTCGTTGTTGACGCCAATCTCTGGTTGATTGAAACAGTTGGCGCCTTAGAGAATGGTACGGAATGGAGATTGCCCGAAATGCCTGCGGCACCTAACGATCCGACCAATGGAGAAACCCAATCTACTGCGAATTCTGGAAGATCGCTTCGGGTCTACCCCATGCAGCAAAGCAGGGAAATGCGCAGCAACGAGTTTCATTACCTTGATCACCCCGCGCTGGGCCTCATTATCGCTGTCAGACCTTACAATCCTCCGATTGACTGATATTTCCGCCGTNAGGCCAGANCCCTGTCTCCTCAATCGTCGATGATTATCGAAAGTACGCGACGCAAAAACTGATGNCCGTCCGCGAGCACTGCTTCTATTTCCTCCATAGTCACTTCACTAGGCAGAATACCAGCCGCCCAGTTAACTGAAAGCGCGATCAGCCCATAGGTAATGCCAGCTTCTCTCGCTAAAACAGCCTCCGGCATGGCCGTCATGCCGACAATATCNCAACCATCGCGTCTCATCTTTTGTATCTCAGCGGCCGTCTCCAATCGTGGTCCCTGGGTCACTCCATAAACACCTGCAGTCATAACCGGGCGAGCAGCCCCAGATTGATCGTTGATGGCATTGACAGCACTGATCAATCTGTCGGAGAGCGCTCTGTCAAAAGGAAAAGAGAAATCCACATGCTTTACGAACCGCTTGCTCTGACCACAGAACGTCGACTGCCTGCCCCAAGTATAGTCGATCAGTTGGTCAGGAATGATTATGGCTCCTGGACCCGTGCCTTCGGCAATCCCACCGACCGCATTGATGGCGACAATCTCGGTCACGCCTGCCTNTCTAAGCGCATCAATGTTTGCTCGAAAGTTTATTTCATGCGGCGGAATATGGTGATCTTTTCCATGGCGCGCGAGGAAAGCAAAAGGTTTGTCTGTTTCAATTAGCTCAAGCGGCACGGCCACATCGCTGTATTCCGTGACCATTTCCAGACGCCGTAAATTTTCTGCGTAACCGGCGCTGTAGAAGCCAGACCCGCCAATGATTCCCAACATCCAATGACCCTGGCAATGAANTAATGCTGACANCCAGACTGACAGACGTAGCCGTACAGGATGACTGTGTTGAAATTGGAATCACCTTAAACCAGCCTGAGCCTTGGCTCAACTGCTCCAAGCCACTTAAATACTCGTCACCCACGCCAGCACGGTCCGACCGGGCTGGCCACGTTCGACACGCGAGCGTAAGCCGTTTGTATTCCAGACATTCTCCATTATTATCTGCATTTCAAGCCCAAACTACCGTGATAGCGCGTAACTCAGATGGAATATCAAACTCAAAAAGCGCGGTTTTCGCGTTGTAGAAAATTCCGATACACGCTAGAACGAAGCTGGAAAACCGGTAACGGTACCGTCCTTTTCATCGGACTTAATCCATCGACTGCCGACCACCATGGAGATGATCCGACGATCAGGCGCTGCGTCCGTTTTGCCCGGGACTGGGGTTTTAATAAACTCATAGTTGCCAATCTGTTTGCTTACANAGCTACCTACCCTGAAGATTTGCTGAATGCGCAAGAGCCTGTGGGTTCGCGAAATGATATCTGGATACAACGCAGCTACCGGAGCGCGCAACTCACCGTTGCCTGCTGGGGTAACCATGGCTCTCACATCGATCGGAGCACTCACATCAGGCAACAGCTTCCTAGGCTTCATTACCTGAAGATGAATNATTCAGGACAACCGGCTCATCCGCTCTACCTTAGGGCTACGGCAACACCACTNCTGTGGCAGCAGGCTTTTGGTAGGAGTNNNAATTGAAACTATTACTANCGNCGAGTAAATGGGTTTGGCGTCAATCCTGGATACCAATGCACCTGAAAAAGTCAGCCTACCGCNTAATCGGACGCTATGAGCAGCANCCGGATGCCACTTTTACGACCGATTTCTTTGGCCTGACCTACGAAGGNAACCTGAGGGACGGAATCGAATTCGCACTGTACTTCTACGGCGCGTTTGAAAAACCACTACTGTTTTTCATGCGTGATGTTATGACGGCTCTNAGCACACAGGGGCTGCGTGGAAGTTACATCGACATCGGCGCTAACATTGGCCAACACTCTCTGTTCATGTCGCTTTGCGCAGACCAGGTCCATGCGTTCGAGCCTTTTCCGCCGGTTCGGAGCCGGCTGGAGCATCATATCTCACTGAATAACATAACAAACATCGCGGTACACGCGACCGCGATTGGGGATTCGAACGGCGAATTTGAATTCTTTGCTCCTACCGGGAGTAACCGCGGTATCGGATCATTCTTAGTCTCCACCACAGAAAAAGGCAATGTCCCTATTGGAAAACTNAAGGTTGCCAAGGGGGATGACTACTATGCTGAAAACAACATTGAATCTGTTCTGCTGATCAAGATCGACGTTGAAGGCTTTGAAAAGGCGGTAATGTCCGGTCTGAAAAACACTCTGACCAACTTCAGACCTGTCATCGTCTGCGAAGTGACCTATGGTGAAACCCAGTCCTTTCAAAACCTAGAGGAATTCATGGGCACTCTTCCGGACGATTATCTGATCTATCGATTTAACACCCGGAAACCCAATGGAAAAACCGCGCGGCGGAGAGGTGCACGTGCAAAGCGCACGGGCGCTTACGATTTAAAAGCAGTAAGCAGCTTCCTTGAAATCGGGCAGGACGACCTGGTGGCCATACCTGAGGAACACAGCCACTTGATCGCACTCACCGGTCCTCGTCTCTAAATGATAAACGCAGAAAAAAGCTTAGCGCCAAGAATTCACTCCGAACCTGGGCCGGTATACTGGACTTACACGTGAATGTAACCGTCTTACTCGAATATTCTTTAGCAAATATCTGTATCTATAAATATTTTGATCTCTTCCCAGAAACTGAGTTGGGACGGTTTTGACTCCGCAAAAACCGTCGCACCCACATAACAGGAGCGTAGAACATGACATCNAACAAGCTAAATCAAAGCCGGAGGAGATTATGTGCCTCCGGAGTCGGCACCCTGGCACTCGCCGGCTTNGCACTTCCTTCGGCTGCGGCTGAATTAACACCTGAAGAGCAAGCCAACGTCGATCTTGTCAACAAGTTCTGNGCAGCCTGGTCTGAGCCTCAGCTGGACNGGATAATGTCNTTCTTTACNGATGACAGCGCCTACCGGATGACGGAAACAACGGAACTCGCTGACGGTATAAACGCCGTGTCCGAGCGAATANNGACTCTGATANNCAATGTCGACCGCTTCGATGTTTTGGACACGTTTGCGCGGGGCCCCATGGTTGTTAACGAGCGCATCGATTACTTTTCAGATTTCGCAATCAAGACCTGGCACGGGGTCGGGGTTTTCTTCATTAGGGAGGGGAAAATTATCGACTGGTATGACTACACGATTAAAATGGAGGCTTAGCACTGAATATCCGGGCCTGATGGGTATCCAGACCAGCTTCCGCGGAGGAAATCTGCATAAATGGTTGTTTCAAAGTATATTACTGGCTCGCCCGCCAGGACTCCAACCTGCAACCCTTGGCTAAAAAGGCCACTGGCTGAAAACACTCTATCCTATTAATAAAACGGCTTAACTCGGAAATAGGAGAGAAAAANCACCGGGGAATTGGGCGGGTAGCTATCAATAACTTAAAAGTAGTTGCTGTAAAGATTCACAGCTATTTACACATCCTGTATACGCGCCCTTGATACCGGTAATATCACTCGGTCCAGTCACTGAGATCCACCGGGGCTAGGTCTTACTGGCTGTAATTATGTTGAATGAAGAAATAGCATGAAAACGCGCGAAGGCTTTCGAGGAAGACTCTTATTTCTTTTCCATTGGATTGGCTTTCTCACGACAAGCTGGATCATTTACTGGATTCTTCGGGAAGCCACTGAATGGCCAAGTCTTCTTGGTGTCCTTACAATGTTCTTACCACTGATCCTAGGATGGCTGATTAGGTATCTATATGAAGGAAAGATAAGCCCCTGGCCTTGGAAAGTTGAGAAGACACGTGATTAAAAGAATGCAACTTAAGTAGCGCTGAACTGGCATGAATGAGCTTGTTCTGAAGGCTTTGCAGCTCTTCATGACCTGCTCAAATGGCGATAGCTATCCGGAAATAGGCAGTTTTGTTTACGGGCCGGA
>NZJB01000108.1 GCA_002691885.1 Gammaproteobacteria bacterium | reverse complement strand
AAGGAAAGCTATACCCTCATCAAAGAGAGTAGGGATATCCTTAAGTTGTTAAGGTGATACGTATGTGACTGATATCACCGCCTTAATTTATTAGTAGCAACAACCTAGCCACCACCGCCCATGCGCAAGCGAACAAACAGGCGCATTCACAGGTACAGGTCAATCATGTGGTGGGTCATTTCTCTGAGCGAGATGCTCAGATCCTTTTCACTGAACTGAAAGAAACCCTCGGCATAGGCCACTACGGGCGCTAGTGAAAGGGTGCGGGTCTTGTTCAGCGCAATCACCAATTCCGGATAATTGTTCTCACTGTTCTGACTGGCATACACCGCCATTACGGCTTCTTTACCGGGCATCTCATCGGTGATGTCGATGCAGAAGTTGATCGGGTTCTGCACACTGATCTCATAGGCAATGGCCAGTGGCCTGATCACGTTTTGCTGATATACCTGCTGCAAACCTGCCCAGACCGCGAAGCCGGCGGCGCGGTGATCCGGATGGATTTCCATCGGCCCGGGAAAAAAGACGCTGGCCGGAGCCAACCCACTGATGGACGCCGCGATCCGGTCAGCCAGCCCCTCGCTATGCTCCAGCTCGCGATCGGGTTCAGCCCAACACTCCAGGCTTGTCAGACCCAACAATTGCGCGGCGGCTTCCGCCTCTTGCTGACGGATTTGCACGAGGTCATCCCGCTCCCCGCCAAGAGCGCCATCGGTCAGCACAATTACGTGGGTTTCGACGCCCTGCTTGCTTGCTTTCAGAAGGCTGCCACCCATACCGAAGGTTTCATCATCGGCGTGTGGAGCAAAAACCAGCCAGGGTCCGGGTGATAGCGCGGCCGGCACAAAGGGCAGAAGAATGTGTTCAGGGTTCAGCGGCATGAGACTCGGGCTTGGGTTTCGGGGCCAATGAGTATAAAGGCTAAGTGGCCTGAGTTTTAGCCTTTCCGGGACGGTTCGTGGTTAAATGCATCTCCAAGATATCACCGGACACATCCACGTTGACCGGAATGTAGCGGCCTGATCAAGAACTCCTGAACTGCCCATGTTTTTCACCCTGCTGCGCCAATGGCTGCTCACGCCCGTGACCCACTACCGGTTGTTCCACAACTTCACCCGGCAGGATTTCTTCGGACAGTTCACCGCCTCCATCGGAGGTTGGCTGTGGCTGTTCCTGACCCCCGTCGTTCACATCATCATATATGCCTTCGTGTTCAGCTACATTTTTCAGGTGCGCGCGCCGGAAGAGTTCGGTCAAACCCGCTTTGTGGTGTTCATGATGATCGGCTACCTGCCTTGGTTCGCGTTCGCCGAGGCACTCAGCAAGTCCACAGGCCTGCTGCTGGAAAAGGCGCCACTGATCACCAAGGTGATGTTTCCGGTGCAGGTGCTGCCGGTGGTCGGCACGGCGGTACCCTACCTGACCCATGCCATCGGCTTCGGCCTGCTGCTGGTGTACCTTGCCACTCAGGGTCTGTTTTCAGCCGCGTGGCTTCTGATACCGGCAATTTTCGCGCTGCAGTTTCTGTTTACCATGGGACTGGTGGCTCTAATATCCGCCCTGTGTGTGTTTTTAAGGGATCTTCAACAAATCGTGCTGCTCAGCGTCACCATCTGGTTTTTCCTCACGCCGGTTATCTATCCCATCTCGATGATCCGGGATGAGAGTGTCCGGAATCTGTTCCTGCTAAACCCCATGCACAGTTTCATCAACCTATACCGGGAAATTGTGCTACTAGGCGAAGTCAGCCTGACACATCTGTCGATCATCGTGCCTACCGCGCTGGTCAGCTACTGCGTTGGCGGGTGGCTATTCATGCGCATCCGGCATGCCTTCGGGGATGTGCTATAGATGAACACGCCACGCATCACCGTCAGTAACCTGCACAAAGGTTTCAAAATCTATGACAGTCCGAAGGATCGGCTGTGGGAGATCATTCTGCGCAAACCGCGACATCAGCTCTACCATGTGCTGTCGGACATCTCCTTCGCACTGCCGGACGGCAAGAGCCTCGGCATAATTGGCGACAACGGCGCCGGTAAGTCTACTTTGCTGAAACTGCTAGTGGGCACCCTGCAACCGAGCAGCGGCACTGTAGAGCTGGANGGTCAGGTCGCGGCACTGCTGGAGCTGGGAGCCGGCTTTCATCCGGAATTCACCGGCCGCCGCAACATCTATCTCAATGCCTCGCTACTGGGAGTACCAGACGACAATATTGCCAAGCTGGAAAAAGATATCATCGAATTTTCCGAGCTGGATTACTTTATTGACCGGCCGGTCAGAACTTATTCATCAGGCATGTACGTGCGGCTGGCATTTTCCATTGCTACCATGGTGAGGCCGGATATCCTAGTAATTGATGAAGCGCTGTCGGTGGGCGACATGGCGTTTCAGCGCAAGTGCGTCGAGCGCATGAACCAGTTTCGCGCCGAGCAGAAAACCATGGTGTTCTGCAGCCACTCAATGTTCCACATTCAGGAGCTCTGTGACACCGCTATCTGGATCGACAAAGGCAAGATCAGGGAGATGGGCGACAGCGATAAAGTGGTCGGTCACTACGAGGACTTCTGTAACAACAAGAAATCCTACAATACCATCCGTGATGACCTGCCTAAAGAACTGGAACAGGCCGAGCAGGAGAAAAAAAGCCCGACCCAGGACTGCCGGATCAATTCACTCGCGGTGAGAGACATGGACGGCAAGGTGCTTGACGAACTGGAAGCGCTGTCCGATGTCACTATGCAGATGGAGGTCGAAGTGCTGAATGACGTCGACCAGGCCACCTTTGGCTTTGCCCTCATGAAGTCGGCCGAAGAACCCATGGCCTCGTTTTTCACCACCGACGTCGAAGGTGTGGAGAAAGGACCATTTAAGAAAGGCGATCGCTTCACGGTCTCGCTGGTGGTGAGGAGTTTCGCCATGCGAGTCGGCGGGTTCTACGTGCTGTGCGGACTGGCAGATGAAACCGGTCTGCTGTGGTATGAGACCAAGTTCAGCAAGCAGCTGACGGTTAAAGCCAACAAAGGGGTCGGGCCAATCGCCATGGCCGCGGACTGGCAGGTCTCACGGAAGCGCTGACTGATCGCAGCAGTCACAGGCGGGCCTGCGCTTTTTGAGAAGGTTCTGAGAGCCTCTACCGGGCTGTCTACTTCCTTGAGCTTCTCTGGCCGACCCGGCCCGAAAACCCCCGATAATGCCACTACGGGCAATCAAACAGTTAATCTTCAGGATGCACCCGCGGCGGTGCCGTATCCGGCAGGTAACCATAAGGGTCCACCTTGTACAGGCGGGGCAGGGCGGTGTGGGTACGGGCTTCTACCACCTCCATATATGCTTGCATGACCGGGTCCGGATTGACAAATTCCTGAGTGTCCTCGAGCGCTAGCTGCTGCGCTTCGCTCAAGGCAGCCCGGGGATAGACATAGACCGAGTAAATCTGTGAAGTGTTGGTACCGATCCATGCGGAAAGCTCCTGAAGGTTTTCGAACGGCACAATCTCTCCGACCTCAGCGCGATTGTTGATGTCCTCAAACTCACGGAACGCCAGAATGTTCTCGATCAGAACCTCGTCGAGTCCCGGCAGCAGTGCCATGGCCTCACGGGTAGCCAGGTTGAGATTCACACTGCGGTTGTTGCCGTAAATGGTAAACGCGGCCTCCAGATTGACCCCTTCCAGCAGCTCGGCAAAACCTCTGATGTGCAGGATCTCTTCCACGGTATCCAGCTCAGGGTTATTTCGCGGAGAATAGCCGAGGTCCAGTGACTGGTAGAAGTCCTCTTCGGCGCCATTGAGCCCTTCGAGATTGTTCAGATCCGTCCAGTCGGTCCAAGCGCTCAGCAGATCCTGCACCTGCTCCGGGTCGGCATCCATCCAGCCCAGCCGTTTCTCAATCAGCATCTGCATGTTGCGACGGGGTATACGGTTGAGGTTGATCTTGCCAGCGTGATCATAAATGCGCACTACCATCTCCTCAGCCTGAGGGTAGTGCAGTGTCAGGGGCTGACCGTTAAAGCGATAGCGCGGGTTTCTCGCCTCGCCTTCCTCTGTCAGCTCTACCTCCTGATCAATCGGCGGCGCCATCATTTCCAGCATGAGCTCCATTTCGGCCTGATGCACCGAGCCCATGACCGCTGCCCAGTGAGTGCTGACATCCTGATTGCGGGCAACCGTCTGGGCAGAGAGGCGCACCTTGCCCGCCATCGCGGTCACCAGCACTGTCAGCAGCACTGATGTCCACAGCACAATAATGAGAACTGACCCTTTTTGACTATTGCTTGTTGGAGCGTGTTTGTTTGTCATAAGGCGCGCTGCTCCGCCGTGTTAGGCTGAATGCTGCGATGCAGGTTAGTGCGAATGCGTGCGACGACCTCCAGAACCTCGGCGGACTCATCAACCTGACCGCCATCCTCCGGCTCGAAGCGCGCGTAAACGGCGATTGGCAGACTCAGCAGCTCTTCGCCGTCCCACTCCGAGTTCCAAACGCGGGCCTCCCCCAGATCCTCATAGAGATAACTGAAGGACACCGAATAACCGGGGTAGATCAGTGTCGGCTCCGCCTCTAGCAGGCGCAGACTTGGGTCATCGCTGAACGCCGGCACCAGCGTCAGATACACCCCCTCATCTTCCACATTGAACAACTCCCAGGCGGTGAGCCCGGGCGTGCGGTGCGGCGACACTGTCGACACCCAAGCCAGATAGTCAGATTCCCCAGCAAAGAATAGCTGTCGTGAGAGGGTTTCCTCGTTGGTATAGCTGTGGGGAAAGGCGCCGTGCAGCGCGCGATCGACCTGCAAAATGGTGAGCGCCTCATCGAGGCTGGTATCCAACAGACTGGCATTTCGATTCCAGTCACCCGCCACGATAAATNCGCCGGAACTGAGCANCCCCAGCAGCAGCGTAGTCAGCGCCAGCGCGAGGATNACCTCAATCAGCGTAAAGCCGCGGCTGCGTGCAGCGGGCGCTCCGGCCGCCCNGTCNGCTGGCGCGGGCGGGGTCGNTCGGAGGTGGNCAGGCGTCACGGCANGCAACCTACTGAGGAAGGTCCTGCTGAATCCAGCGGACTCCGTCGATCACCTCATCGCGATCGCTGTTAACAATCTCATAAGCCTGCAGCTGATGCACTGTCGGCTGGGTCTTACGCTCTGGCGCTTCCAGCGCCTCGCCGGGGCGGACGCGGTAGGCGCCCTGCTCNAGAATCTCCTCCACTTCGACGAATTCATTTTGAAGCAGCGCAAAATTGGTGGCAGCCCGGATCTGGTTGGCCCGCGTCAGGCTCTCCTGCGAGCGCCAGGTCAGCTGCTTGCTGCCGGCCACCAGAGAGAACAGCCCGCCAAGCACAAAGCCGGTTATCGCTAGTGCTACGATGACTTCAAGCAAGGTGAAACCGCCCACAGACCGAACATCAGATCGATGCATTAGTTTCCTCGCTGCTGATACGCCCGGTAAATGAGTCGATCACAATCTGGGTGTGACGGTCATCCCATGAGAAAATCAAAGTGCCCCCGCTGCTGCCGCCCTCCGGGTAAAACGTCACGTCGATGAAGTGCTCGACTTCGGTCAGCCGCTCAGTGCTGTCCTCATAGCTCAGGGCAATGCCGTCACTTACCCAGCGAGCCTTAGGCGCTTGCACCAGGCCGGCGGTCAGCCCCTGACCGCGTTCTTTCCTGTCGGAAAATTCGTCAGCCGATGCGATGTCGGCGCCATCGGGACGGAAAGAGGGCCCGTACAGCCGGGCGCTGACAGGAAGACCGGTGATTACCGCATTGCGCCGAGCGAAATGCAGCAGGGCATTTACCTGCCGCAGCTGAACGCTGTAGGTGCGAGTATCGAGGCTGCCTACATTAGGCACCACCAGAACGCTGGCCAGTGCGATGAGGGAGAGCACCAGCAGAATTTCCAGCAGAGTAAAGCCGCGCTCTTCGGCCGGCCGGCGATGTCCAGGAAGGCGGCTAGAGACCGATATCCGCGTCATCGCCGTCACCGCCGCGTTCACCGTCGGGCCCGTAGGAGACCAGCGTAAACCCACGGCCGTCGCTGTCATAGAAATAATCATTGCCCCAGGGATCCAACGGGACTTCCCGGCGCAGGTAGGGACCATCCCAGGCCGCCCGGCCGGAGTCATTTTCCACCAGTCCCTCCAGCGAATCAGGATACTGACCGATGTCGAGCCGGTAGGTGTCAAGTGCGGCCTCCAGGGCAGAGATTTGGGACAGAGCGGCATCGCGCCGCGCGCCGGCCTGCTGATTGAAAATGTTGGGCGCGACCATCACCGCCAGCATGCCGATGATGGCCATCACCACCAGAATCTCAATGAGGGTGAAACCTGCGCCGGTCGCGGGAATGTGTGTTCGTTGCATGTTGCGGTTCCTTTTTCTGTGTTCTGTATTGTGCGTCCTGTGTCCCAGTGGGCCAGCGGCCGGGACGCCGTGTTCTGATTGCTGCACGGCTGACAGCGACCGCACTGATGGCTGCATCAGACAAGCGATCGTTTGTACCTCTGACCCCTGCACGGCCACTTATTAAAGCTCCGTTCAGCTCAGGCTTTCAGATATTCAAACCTTCAAAAAGATCAGACGCCAGTTCAAAACGATCCAGAATATCAGAATATTGTACACCGCCCTCGGCATTCAGATTGATGATTTCCGGGCGCAGCACAATGAAAAGCTCCCGACGCTCACGGTTCTCCTGCTGATAAGAAAACAGGTTTCCCAACACCGGCACCCGGTTGATGACCGGAATGCCGGTATTCAATGACTCAGTGTCGGTCTGAATCAGCCCGCCAAGCACAATGTTTTCTCCGTTGCGAACCACCACCGTAGTGCTGATCTCCTGATTATTAAACACCGGGTTGTTGTTCACACCGGCCGCGCTGTTGTCTACCGAAGAAAGCACCTGGCGAATGATGAGGTTCACTACGCCGTCCTCATTGATCTGCGGCGTTATGTAGAGCTCGATACCGGTCGGGCGGTATTGAATATTGGTGGTGGAAACACCGCCGGTGCCAATGGACTGCCCCGCTTCAACCGGCACCTCGGCGCCAATCTGGATTTCCCCTTCCTGATTGTTGCTAACCGTTAACGATGGTCTGGCGAGCAGACGCACATCGTTGTTAACGGCAATGGCCTCGAGGGTCGCCTCTACCCGCGCTGAGCCGTCAAGAAACCCCTTGCTGAACATGAGGCCGCCGAGATTGGGGACAAAGTCAGTCATGGAAGCGGTGGAGATAGGGTCCATAGCGGCGTTACTGGCGATGCGACTCCAGTCCACACCGAAGCGGTTTTCATCGTTAAGCGTGATCTGGGCGATCACGGCGTTGACCATTACCTGTAGCGGCACCACGTCCAGCTGGCTGATGGTCGTCAGCAGCTGCCGGTAATCCAGCGCAGTACTGCGGATCAACAGACTGTTGGTCGATTCATCAGCCACGATCTTGACAGAAAGATTAGCTGAAACCGCAGTCTCCGAGGCAATCGGCAGCCCGGCCGGGGCGGCCTCGGGCGCAGGCCGGTTTTCGCCGCCGGCCGCATTATCTCCTCCCTCCGGAAAAAGCAGTGGCGGCTGGCTGCGCTCACCCTCGACCGTCCCGGCCAATGACAGGAACGGCTCATCCTCTTCTTCAAACACATCCGCCAGGGTATCTGCCAGCTCCTGCGCCACAAGATTTTTCACCCGGTACATGAACAGCTGCTCGACCTGCTCCTGGCTGTCGGCGTCCAGGATCTGCACCCAGCGGGAAATTTCTTCAAACCCGCGCGTGGCTGGCGCCGTCACCAGCAGCGCGTTGATTCGCCCAATGCCTTTGACCTGATAGGCAGGATCGGACCCCTCGATCAGCTGCAGAATTTGAGTCAGTTCTTCAGCCACCTCATTGGCGTTGGCATTGCTGAGTTGATACAGATGAATGCCCTGATTGGCGAAAGGGTCTGCATCGATCAGCATCAACAACTGATTCACCCTCTGCAGATCGTATTCGGAACCGGACACGATCAACATGTTGGCGTTACCCAACTCACTGACACCGCCGTTGGGCTCGAGCAGGGGCTTAATCGCCTGAATCACCGCATCGGTGGACACATAGATCAACGGGGTAACCTGCATGATACGCGCAGCCGTTCCATCACCGAGAGTCCCAGGCGTGGCAATGTCGGCGGTCAGGTTAGACACCACCCGGCGCGCATTCCACAGTTCGCCGGCCTGCTCGAGAATCACGCCGGCGTCGCGGCTCAGCACCCGGATCAGGGGCCAGATGTCATCCCGCTGCAGCGGGCGGTTGGGAGAAGTTCGGATGCTGATCTGGCTGTCGATGCTGGGATCGATCACCAGGGTGATATCCAACGCATCGGCCAGCTCTTCCAGCACTAGGCGAAGCTCGGCCTGCTCATAATTCAATTCCACCACATCCTCGCCGTCGGCTACTTCCGGAGCGGGCACCGGCTCGCGGAAGCCGTTAAATTGGCTGGCCCGTCCGTCGCGATTGATGGCGTTAATCAGCGCCTGCTGTTCGGCAGAGCTGACTGTTTCCAGCACGGGAATGACCACTGCCAGCTGACCAGGCGGGCGGGCGGGCGCAGGACTGACGGTACTTGGTGCATTGCGTGGCTCCAGCGTCGTGCAGGAAACCACCGCCAATGCCAGTGACAGCCTCACGAAAGACCTCACCGGTGCCAATCGGGCTG
>NZJB01000107.1 GCA_002691885.1 Gammaproteobacteria bacterium | reverse complement strand
TCCTTTGCAGATTGGCAGAACGGGCAAGTGTGCGAGTGCATCGCCGGCTGCTCGCTGAATGGTCGAGACATGCAACGGAACCTGTGACTCAATCAATTCGAGACCATTCAATGACTCAGTATTCTTTCCGCTTTAACGCAATCACCTTCTTTTCGTCTTTAGTTGCGTTGTGCTTTTTGGCCAGCTCGGCGCTTGCTCAGGACATTGCCCACCCGGGCTATGAAGTTGCCCCCGAACGCAGAACCACCGGCATCGGTAAGTTCTATATGGGTCGGGAAATTTCATTTGTCATGGGGCATCAGGCTGCGCAATGGCTGAATCGGCCGAGTCGGATCCAGGAGGAAATGCCGGATCGGGTTGTGGCGAATATGGGACTAGCAGCGGATGATGTGGTCGCTGACATTGGCGCAGGGTCGGGCTATTTTTCATTTCGCATTGCGGCTCTGGTCCCAAAGGGCAAGGTGCTGTCAGTAGACATCCAGCCAGAAATGCTGCAGCTCATTGAGGAGCAGAAAGTGCAAAACCGCGTCGAAAACGTCGATGGGGTGCTCGGTGAGATAGATGATCCTAATTTGCCAGCCGAATCCATCGACGCGGCAATCATGGTTGACGCTTACCACGAATTTTCCCATCCTTTTGAGATGATCAACGGCATTTATAAGGCGCTGCGCCCGGGCGGCAGAATTTTCCTCCTCGAATATCGAGGCGAGGACCCCTCGGTACCAATCCGGCCCTTGCANAAGATGACGGAAGAGCAGGTTGTGAAAGAGATGAGTGTCTTCGCTCTGGAATGGACAGAGACTCTAGATTTTCTGCCTTGGCAGCACATGATGGTTTTTACCAAGCGCGGATAANCCATTCCCTGCATGTTCTGTAGCCTTTTCTTATCCGGAATGTCCGGCTTGCCTGAGAGTCGTCATTGGATTGCCGCTGCGCTGTTGGCTTCGGCTGCTTTGATCGGACTCATGCCCCAGCTGTCAACTTCGGGCGCTGTTTGCGAGCAATTCCCGAAAAGAGGATAATTGAGACTCTAAATGGCAGCGGCCCAGCCGGGTGTTCTGNCGGATGCCTTCGGTAACTGCCCGTCTGAAGTATTCCTAAATTGCAATTGAGGAACATCATGCAACGTGAATCAATGGAAGTTGACGTAGTCATTGTTGGGGCAGGCCCGGCAGGTCTTGCGACTGCCTGTAAATTGCTGCAGCTGGCACAGGCCAGNGAGCGCGAGGTAACGGTCTGTGTGCTAGAAAAAGGGTCAGAAATTGGCGCCCACATTCTGTCTGGAGCGGTTTTCGAGCCCAGCGCGCTGNCGGAATTATTTCCGGATTGGAAAGAGCGGGGGGCCCCCCTGCGAACGGCCGTCACCAAGGATGCGATCTATTACCTCGGCGGCAGCGAATCTTCATTAAAATATCCGGGTCCGCTGGTTCCCCGAACCATGGNNAATCATGGCAACTACATCATCTCCCTCGGGAATTTGTGTGCCTGGCTGGGTGAGCAGGCCATGGAGTTGGGAGTCGAGGTGTTTCCGGGTTTTGCTGCTGCTGAAATCCTCTACCATGAAGACGGGAGCGTCAAAGGGGTTGTTACGGGTGANATGGGGGTTTCTGCCGACGGTGANCAGAAAGCGTCCTTCGAGCCNGGGTTTGAATTCCACGCCAAGTACACNATTTTCGCCGAAGGTTGCCGGGGGCATCTGGGTAAAGAGCTCATCGCACGCTATCGCCTTGATGAGCATTCAGACCCCCAACACTACGGCATCGGCATCAAAGAGGTATGGGAAATAACTGAAGAGAAGCACGAAGAGGGGCTGGTGGTTCACACTGCCGGTTATCCCATGATCGGTGATTCCTANGCCGGGAGCAGTGGCGGGTTTTTGTATCACNCAGAAGGTAATCAGNTATCGCTCGGGCTTATTGTTGATCTGGGCTACAGCAACCCGCATATTAGCCCGTTCGACGAGTTTCAGAAGTACAAACAGCATCCGGTGATCAGGCACTACCTTGAAGGCGGTAAGCGCCTGAGCTACGGNGCGCGGGCGATCATCAAAGGTGGCTTGAATTCGCTGCCGAAGATGACTTTCCCNGGCGGCTTGCTGATCGGTTGCGACGCCGGCACTCTGAATGCNGCAAAAATCAAGGGCAGTCATACCGCCATGTGGTCAGGAATACTGGCGGCCGAATCACTGTTTGAAGCGCTGGGTGCAGACGATCCTGCTGCCGAAATCAGTGAATATACAGCCAGATTCAAAAGCTCCAATCTTTACCGCGAGTTACACCAGACCCGGAATTTCAGCGCAGGATTTCACAAATTCGGATTCTGGCTGGGAAGCGCCCTTGCCTTNATNGAACAGAANATNTTCTTCGGAAAGTTTCCTTTAACGGTGCATGACAAGTCCGAAGACCATGCGCAACTCAAATTGGCGTCAGACAGTCCCCGAATTAACTATCCGAAACCGGACGGGGTGATCACGTTTGACAAGCTGTCATCGGTGTTTCTGTCCAATACGAATCACGCAGAGGATCAGCCNTGTCATTTGCGCCTCTCGGATGTCTCCGTCCCGCTGGAGGTGAACCTGCCGAAATACGATGAGCCTGCACAGCGTTACTGTCCAGCCGGCGTCTACGAGATTGTNGAAGGAGCAGAAGGCGGCAGGAGATTTCAAATCAATTCCCAGAACTGTGTTCACTGTAAAACCTGTGACATCAAGGATCCTTCCCAGAATATTACCTGGGTCGTTCCTGAAGGCGGGGGTGGTCCCAGCTACCCCGGAATGTGATTCTCAACGCGGGAGCATGATCGTACAAACGTGAAGCAGAGTNAGTTTGCGACTTGGGTCGGTTCCTNGATGAGNCATCCTACGGCTGTTTGTGACAGNAATTTTGGTCACTTAAGCTTCATGGCTTCACTTGGAGGTGGNCGGTCAGACNACCGTGGCCTTGCACCGTTCAGGGCGCTGCAAAGATTNAAGGTACAGATGGCAAATCGTGGTTTTCAACGACTGNTTGGGCTTCATGCTGTTGTCATGCTTGCTACAGCNTGTTCGAGTATTGATCTCGAAACTGGATTTGTCAGGGACCGGCGCNTAGAANCNGAGATTATTTCTCAGACCACNGACACTTATCCTGAAATTGATCCNCTCTACATCAGTGCTGATATCACAGAGATGCTCGATCGGCTGATTGCGAGGAACGACAGGCCCGCGTTGCGTATTGCCAAGATTCAGACACTATTGTTCAACGAGGGCTACCTGAATCTTCAGTACTCCGAATCCCAGACTCTCACAGCCGATGAAGTGTTCAGATCCCGCCGGGGAAATTGTCTTTCGGCCATGAATTTATATATTGCCATGGCGCGCTATGCCGGCATCGACGCGGCTTTCCAAACGGTCGCGGTCAGGCCTGAATGGGATAAGCGGGGAGAGTTGCTGATTCTGAGTCGGCATATCAATGCTTCAGGCAGTTTGGGTTATAAGCGTAAATACATCGTGGATTTCACGCCTGAAATTCAACTCCAGCAACTGACCGCTAAACCTGTCAGTGACCTTCACGCCCGGGCGCTGTTCTTCAACAATCTGGGAGCTGAAGCGCTGGTGTCTGAAGATCTGGAGGCAGCGCTGGAATATTTTAAAAATGCCCTGTTTCTGAAGCCTGACCTGGCCATCGCCTGGAATAACATCGGAGCTGCCTTCAATCGAGTGGGCGACTCTGAGCTGGCTGAATATAGCTACCACATGGCCTTCTGGCACGAAAACGACAATGCCACGGCGGTAAATAACCTGGCCAAGCACTATCGAAATGCCGGCGCGATGGATATTGCGGAACAGTACGAGCTGGCTATCCAGCAATTCAATGAGCACAATCCGTATTACCATTTCGGTAGGGGGCAGGTGGCCCTTGAGACAAAGGATCTTACGCTCGCGCGGGAATCGTTTTTGAATGCCCTGCGGCTTAAAGGAACTGAACCAGACTTTTACAATGCGCTGGCAAAGGTGCACGCCGAGATGGGCGAAGAGCTGAGGGCCGCCGAGTTGCGGCAAAGAGCCGAAGCTGCACTGGTAAGCGATGCAGCAATCTATCGGTCGAGTTCAGACAAACTACGTATGATTGATTCTTCAGGGATTATCAGGAAAGGCCGGGCCGGAAGCACGATCAAGTTGGATCAGTTAAACAATCAGCCCTGGTGAAAATTTGCAGTCATTTCCGACACTCTGCCCTATGAGCCCGCGTTGAGTAGCGGGTCGCGCCAGTATCTAGTGCCTTTGATGGTCGCCTGCAAGGCCAGGCCAGACTGTGTCAGCTGATACACTGTGACATTGTCCACGATAGCCTCGCCGCTAACCGCGGCCCCCAGATCGCCTGCTTTTGCCGCGGCATCAGCTTGTCCGCCAATTGAAACGCCAACATCCAGAAAGCGCTCAAGTGCTGCACGGTCATGGAATACAAAAACTGCTCTGAAATCTTTGATGCCCGCTCCCAGACCAATCCCGACCTCGCCCATGCGCATGAAAGTTTCCATACCAGTTTCATTGTCTCTGACGACGCCCAGCCCGCCGCCGAAACTCGCTAGGACCAGATTGACATTAGCGTTGGTGAATACTGCGTAGCCCGCGGTGCTGTTGACCTGTGCTCTAGTATCAGGCTTGAGCGCGTAGAGCTCAGTCAGCACTTCCTGACGCATATTGAGCACATTCTGGCGGCGCTGCTCGAGGCTTGCGTCACCGAGGCCCNTTGCCGTGCAGTTGAGCAGGGTNACGACTAAGGGCAGTAAAAGGCTGTATTTNAGGCGGGTCATGAGAAGTGTCCTTTGTTCAACATTCTGACAAATAATGTCCTGGACTTGATCAGTTGCTGCGCTGCAGGGCGAAGTCGACCAGCTGATCGAGCTTCTCGCGATACAGGGAATCTGGCAATAAAGACAAGCAGGCTTTGGCCTGTGTCGCTTGTTGTTCGGCCTTGTCCAGCGTATAGGCGATGCCCCCTGATTTGAGTACGATCTCAATTACCTGTTGCAGTTGTTCAGCGTCAGGTGATTCTGCAGTCAAGCACGCCTGAGTAAGCACTTTTTCGTCAGCCGAGCAATGGGTCATCGCAAACAGCAGTGGCAGGGTAGATTTTCCTTCGGCGAGATCATCTCCCAGGTTTTTGCCCATGGCTACAGCTTCCCCCTGATAATCAAGGACGTCATCGACGAGCTGAAAGGCCGTGCCGACATGCATCCCGAAGCGTCCCAAAGCTGCGGCGGTCGCAGCCTCCGCGTTAGCAAGTATCGCACCACATTCAGCGGCCGCTTTGAACAGAATAGCGGTTTTGTTTTCGATGACGCGCATGTAATCACGCTCATTGGGTTGCGGGTTGGATTTCGCCAGCAACTGCAGGACTTCACCCTCGGCAATCTTGTTGGTGGTGTTGGCCATGATTTCCATAATGCTCAGATTGCCAATGCTGACCAAAACCTGAAATGCCCTTGAGTAAATGAAATCTCCGACGAGAACGCTGGAAGGATTGTTCCAGGCGGCATTAACGGTTGGTCTGCCGCGGCGCAGGGTGGACATATCCACGACGTCATCGTGCAGGAGGGTTGCGGTGTGGATGAATTCGATCACCGCTGCCATAGGAATATGCTGATCTGTCTCGATACCGCAGGCTTTCGCAGTTAACAGCACCAATAACGGGCGCAGTCGTTTCCCTCCCGCATCAACGATGTAGTGGCCGATACTCTCAACCAGTTCGACTTCGGAGTAGAGTTGATCGATCACGAATTGGTTGACGGCGTTAAAATCGGCCGAGACGACTGATCGGAGTTGTTCGGACATGGCGCGTTTCAAAGAGTGAATGACGTCAATCGGTTGGCTTGAAGATTTCGGTGCATGCTAGGGAGCCTGAGGATGACTGTCAAGGCAGTCATCGTGCTGAAAGTCGAGCAATCTTGTGGGCTCTGGGGCTACTCGGAGCAGGCAAATTGCATGCGATAGCACTTGCCTCTGGAAGGGGTATCCCGTAAAATGCCCGCCCCTATGGTACAGGGTAAGACCATTCCCGACAGGTATCGGAGGAAGTTATGTACGCGGTAATCGAAAGCGGTGGCAAACAGCACCGAGTGACGGAAGGCGAGATACTTCAGCTTGAGAAGTTGAAAGCTGGTGCCGGTGATGAAGTCACCTTCGACCGGNTTCTGATGGTCGGCGAAGGGGAANCGGTCAAAATTGGNACACCTTACGTTGAAGGNGGGCAGGTGACTGCTGAAGTANTGAAACAGGGCCGCGGCAGCAAGATAANAATCGTCAAATTCAACCGACGTAAGCATTTTCAGAAAACTCAGGGCCACCGCCAGAGTTTCACCGAAGTTAAAATCACTGGCATTATCGGCTAGGCTGTCACGGGACTAGGAGTGCACAATGGCACATAAAAAGGCAGGCGGTAGTACCAATAATGGTCGCGATTCCATATCCAAACGTT
This sequence comes from Gammaproteobacteria bacterium, assembly GCA_002691885.1. Lineage (GTDB taxonomy): Bacteria > Pseudomonadota > Gammaproteobacteria > Pseudomonadales > Pseudohongiellaceae > UBA9145. The sequence goes on along the minus strand of NZJB01000107.1, from coordinate 1,927 downwards.
TGGGCGTCAAGCTGTTCGGTGGGCAGGAAGTGAAAGCCGGAAACATTATCGTTCGACAGCGGGGTACTAAGTTTCATCCGGGCGAGAACGTGGGCTGTGGCAAGGACCACACACTCTTTGCCAAGGCGAACGGCGTGGTTCGATTTGCCGAGAAGGGCCCGCACAACCGGAAATTCGTCAGCGTCGAGACGGCTTAAANCGTCACCAGTNTTCGAAAAGCCCCGTCAATCGACGGGGCTTTTTTGTTTGTNCTGAGGTCATNAGGAGTCGGCCGGGATTCGGGTTATGAAATTTGTTGACGAAGCAGAGATCAAGGTCGAGGCTGGAAAAGGCGGGAATGGCTGTCTCAGCTTTCGTCGTGAAAAATATATCGAGAAAGGCGGGCCCGACGGCGGCGATGGCGGAGATGGGGGCAGTGTCTTCCTGCAGGCCGATGCTTCCCTGAATACGCTAGTCGACTTTNGATTTAAGCCGCATTATAGAGCGCAAGCCGGGCAGCCTGGCCAAGGCCGCAACTGCACCGGAGGAAGGGGTGAAGATCTGCTGGTCAAGGTGCCGATTGGCACCAGCGTTATCGATATCGACACCGAAGAGCTGATTGCAGATCTGGAAACGGCCGACCAACGGGTAATGGTGGCGAAGGGCGGTTTCCATGGCTTGGGGAACACCCGTTTTAAATCGAGCACGAACAGGGCTCCGCGGCAAANAACTGAAGGGACAGCNGGTGAAATGCGCACTATACAGTTGCAGCTGCGGCTGGTGGCAGATGTCGGTTTGCTGGGCCTGCCTAACGCCGGCAAATCAACGCTTATTCGCTCCGTATCTGCCGCCCGGCCAAAAGTCGCAGTCTATCCGTTTACCACTCTGGTGCCTAATCTCGGTGTGNTAAGTCTNGGTCTTGAGCGAAGTTTTGTGATGGCGGATATCCCCGGCCTNATTGAGGGCGCCTCTGAGGGGGCCGGTCTGGGCTTTNGGTTCCTAAAGCATCTGTCTCGCACCCGACTTCTGCTGCATCTGNTTGATGCGCTTCCTATCGATGGCAGCGATCCGGTAAGCAATGCTGCAGTGATTGTCGAGGAACTTCAGAACTTCAGTCCGACTCTGGCNAAGAAAGAGCGATGGCTGGTGATTAACAAAATGGACTTGCTGCAGCCGTCTGACAGAGACGCGCTGATCCGCGAACTACGCGAAAGGCAGAACTGGAATGGNGAGATCCTGGCGATTTCTGCTTTGAGCAGTGAGGGCTGCGATCAGCTTTGCACCAAACTCATGGATTCCATCGAAACCCACCGAGCAAGAATAAAGGCGGATGAAGCCTATCGTGAGCTCCACCGGGAACGCGAACAGGCGATGGCGTTTGAGATCAGACGCAGTATTGAGAACTCCCGCACCCGCCGCCGCAGCAAGTCTGAAGAGAAACTTGAATTGGACGACTGGTATGACATGGAGTGAGCCCATGCGCAGTCAGAAAGTACANAGGCCATGAACAGACAAAAATTCACTCAGGGCAAACGCTGGGTTGTCAAAGTCGGAAGCTCACTGGTNACCAATGACGGGCTGGGGCTTGACCGAATGGCTATCGCAGACTGGGCAAGGCAGTTGGTCTGCCTTAAGTCGACCGGTATACAACTTGTTCTCGTGTCCAGTGGTGCGGTGGCAGAAGGCGTCAGCCGTCTGGGTCTGGCTGAGCGNCCTCGCGANATTCATTTGCAGCAAGCTGCTGCGGCGGTGGGACAGATGGGAGTTATTCAGGCCTATGAAAGCTGCTTCATGGAGCATGAGGTGCGTGCTGCCCAAATTTTGCTGAGTCACGAGGATATGTCTGATCGTACCCGTTATCTCAACGCTCGCAGCACTCTGCAAACACTACTGGAACTGGGTGCGGTGCCAGTAGTTAATGAAAACGACACAGTCGCTACGGCAGAGC
>NZJB01000106.1 GCA_002691885.1 Gammaproteobacteria bacterium | reverse complement strand
TTTCCCTGGGCGTGATTCTCCGGATGGGCTTCGAAAAACGCAACCAGTTCCTCGCACAGAGAAGTCGGNTCAATCATCCAGCTACCAATAAAATGGGGCATCTCCATTGAATAGGCGAGGTTTAGTCGCTCCACTTGGACTGCCGCTGAATCAGAGTTAACCAAACCGCACTCCTAGCTCGCTGTCGAAGATCACAACACCGAANCCCTGCTGTTCTTTCATTANACCTTCTTCTGCTTCGCCCAANGCGAGAAGCACAGAGCCTATTGACCCTGCCACCTCTCTGTTCTCCGGGTTCAGCTTAAGGACTTCCCGATAGTGCTTGAGCGCTTCCGTAAGTCGCCCCTGCAGCTCCAGCACACTAGCCAGACCGCTGCAGTAAGCTGGATTGGCGGCTTCCAGTGCCAGCGCAGCGCGATAGCTTTGCTCAGCCTCTGTCAGCGAGCCTGCTCGCTGCAGCAATAACCCGAGGCTGTGATGCGCTGCCGCCAGATCAGGTTGCAGGGCAATCGCCTGATGCAGCGCTGAGATAGCCGCCTCAAGTTGCCCAGTTTGTTTGAAGGCAGCTGCCAGATTGCACAAAACGCCCGGCGACCTTGGCCGCAGCGCCAGCGCTCTTTCGAAACAGCTGACCGCTTCTTTGGCGCGGTCGCTTTGGCAGAGCAAACTGCCTAGGTTGTTGAGGGTGTCAATCAGATCAGGTTTCAACTCGAGCGCTTCCCGGTAGCTGGCTTCTGCCGCTGCGGCCTCTTTCAGACCTACTTGAACCAGCCCCAGATTGCCGATTGCCTCAGCGTAATCTGCCTTGAGCGCAATGGCCCGTTGATACGCTGCGCCTGCAGCTTCAAGATCGCCCAAATCACGAAGCACGTTGCCGAGATTATTGTGCGCAGCAACGTAGTCAGGGGCATGCTGAATGGCTGCGCGGATCAACTCCAGAGCCAACTCACCTTGATTGGCCATATGAGCCAGCACGCCTAACAGATGCAAGGCCATCGGCTGGTTGGGCTCTACTGCAAGTACCTCGCGATAAAGCCGCTCGGCCTGTGCATACTCACCGCGGCTCTGATGTGCCGTGGCCGACTTGAGTGCCTGCTCAATACCGGGAAAATCAGGATTCTCAACAGATTCCGGCTGTGGGGGCAATTCAATCATGCAGACCCTTGTCTGCCCGCCAGCACATTGAAAGCGATGCTGATTCGATCCTCATCGCTTTGGTTCTCTTCCACCCCATGCTCCAGCCAGCCGGGAAACACATAAATCCGCCCTGCTTCTGGCTTCATCTTGACTTCCTCGGTGGTAAAGTCAGTGGCCTGTGTCGCCGGATAGGACAGCATTCTCGAAGCAACCCGAGGGTCCCGAAAAAAGATGCTCCCGCATTCAGGCGCTTTCAGACTGACGTAATAAATACCGCTGAAGTGGCAGTTCGCGTGGTAGTGAATCTTGTTCGAAGCACCCGGCGGATTGATGTTGGCCCAGGCCTGCAGATTGAACCCCAGATCAGGCATGAAGTGCTGAGATTCACCGATTCTCTGACAGACCTGCACAATACGCAGGCAGAGATCCTCGAATTCAGGCAGGGTCTGAATATCATTGGGGCTCTGCCAGCCCTTGACGTTGGTGTTGGCGACCCCTTTGGGGTTCTGATCCCGCAGACGATAGATCTGCTCTAACAGCGCCGCGTTAAATGTGCCGCGATCGTCAAACAGCGTGCTCCATATGGCAGTCGGGAAGATAAAATTTGGCACGATTTCCAAGTGCAGGGAACCTCTGTGGCGGGGCCGGTCGCGAAAACCTAAACCATACTGGATTTTTGGGGAGTCCCCAAGTATTCGCTGACGACAAGCACGCAAATGCCGGAAAGTTTTCGATGCGATTGGACGGCGAGACCAATCCAAGATGCCCCAATTACCAGACAAAAGCAGACCCCGCCGGCGGAAGGCTGTTCTGATTCCTTATCAGGGCACTTGCCTCAAGTTTTGCTCCTCGCCGGTGAGACGATCCGTAGTCCTCTTCAACCCCTGTTCGGATGGTACTCGAAGCCAATTTCTTGTATTTTTCATCTCCAACTCACTAACGCGCTTTCTTAGCCAGCGGGCATAAGCCCGGCGCAAAACCGAGACCGCAGTAACTTACAGTTAACAGGTATTTTTATGTTTTTTATCCGTGCAATCCGATCATTCACACGCTTCTGTCTCAGCCTGTCGATACTTACCACCCTTGGCATGTCGACCTCTTTTGCTCAAGCTCCGCAAGGGGAAACAGAGGATTGGGTAAGCGCCACCCTGTGCGCTGTCAATGATCGTTCGGTGGACCTGAGCCAGGCGCCCTCTTTTACCTATACCGGCGCCGATGGCAACAACCCACGCTATCTCAGTGCGGCGCAGTCCGGACTCGCGACGGCCGATTTCGCGAATCTCGAGCTGGCCTGGGCGGTCGCCTTTCCCGCCACGTCCAGCATGCGNGCNGCACCCGTGATTGTTGGCTCTACGGTGTTTTACTCAGCGACAGATTCAGGGCGGGTGTTTGCTCTGGACACAGCATCGGGCTGCGCCAAATGGGTCTATGAGCCAGGCACACGCTTGCGCTCTTCTCTAGCCTACGACGTTGTCGANGACGAAGGGGCTCTGGTATTCAGCGATCAGGCCGGCATGATTCACTCAATCAAGGCCGCCTCGGGGGAAATCAACTGGGTAGCCAGTGGACAGGCTTCAGACAACCAGGGCATGCTTACTGGAACACCGGTCATCCATGAAGATCGCGTCATCGTGCCGGTATCNGGCTCNGGCGTAATCACCGGCGGNAACCCCAACTATGAGTGCTGCGAGAACCATGGCGCGGTCACTGCNCTGAACNTGCGAACTGGCGAGAAAATCTGGGAGTACCACACCATGCCGGCCGCCGACTACACCGGCATGGTCAGTGCGACCGGCGTGAAGCAGCGGGGTCCGTCCGGCGCGCCTATTTGGACAACTCCGACAATCGACGCGCAGCGCAGCCAGATCTACGTAACGACGGGGGAGAACACCTCCCACCCGACCACCGGCACCAGTGACGCAGTGATTGCCCTTGATCTGGAAACCGGCGAGGAGCTCTGGGTATTTCAAGCGCTCGCCAACGACATGTGGAACTTTGGCTGCAGCGCGGGCGGCCCTAACTGCATAATCCTCGATGACACCAACTCAGTAGATTTCGACTTCGGCGGCCCCGCTGTTCTGGTTGACGCAGGAGACCGTGAGCTTCTGGTTGCGGGTCAGAAATCCGGAGATCTCTGGGCGTTAGATCCAGACACAGGCGCTCTGGTCTGGAACCAGCGAGTTGGCGAAGGCACGGCCTTGGGCGGTAACCACTGGGGCATTACCACAAATTCTGAGCGGGCCTTCATGACCATAAATGATCCGGGCGGCATGAATGGCAACAGCCGCCCGGGCCTCTATTCCTACTTCCTCGGCACCGGAGAGCCCAGCTGGTTTTATGAGGTTACATCGGATTGCGAGGAACGCAGTGCCCGCCTCCGCCGCTGTGAGGGTNTCTATGGATTTTCCGCACAACCTTTGATCGTTGATGGCGCTGTCATCACCGCGGGCCTTGACGGGCGCTTGTTCGCGTTTAATGCCGAATCCGGTCAGACTCTGTTCCAGTTTGACACGGCTGTGGATTTTGAGACGGTAAACGGAGTGAAGGGGTATGGCGGCTCCATCGATAGTCACTCAATTGCCGCCGGTTCTGGCCTGGTATTCGTCGGATCCGGATACGGGTCCTTTGGCCAGGTTTCTGGTAACGTCCTGCTCGCATTCAGGCCCGCGGACTGAGAGGGCCAGACGAGCGGNACCGGGAACCCGGTTCCCCGGCCTTGTGAACCAACTCATGCTCCGCGCAACAGAGTTGCCATGTGGCTGCCTGCGGTTGCCGTTGTGCTGTTGTTTGCCAGATCACAAAATTCTCAGCCAATCTATCCCGCACCCGTGTACCGAGGCAGAACCTGGTCAGACTTCAACCGGTTAAAATCTGTCAGACATTGGTGTATTTCGCCTTCTTGTGCCTCCCTGGGCCAAGTGTATCTTTAAGGGAATCTGCTGAACCAGGCAAGGATGTTTTCCACTTTGCCAATCAGGCGTGAAGGCCGACCCGCAATGCCATGGGGCGAACCCGGGATGCGCACCATGACAACCTCGATCCCCTGAATTTTCAGCGCCTGATACATTTGCTCTGTTTCCGAGATGGGCGTTCGGCGATCCGCCTCTCCGGTCATCAACAGAGTTGGCGTTGTCATATTCGGAATCAGCGAAAGCGGCGAGCGGCGCCAGTAGTCGTCGATAGTCTCCCAAGGCAGACTCGGAAATTGATTGGCGATCTGACCAATACCGCTGTCAGCAGTGAGCACCTTAGAGACCCAGTTAACCACCGGTTTGGCAACTACCGCNGCCTTGAAGCGATCGGTCAACCCGATTGCATANGCAGCCGCAATACCGCCCGCCGACCCACCGGTAATGTAAAGACGGTTCGGATCCGCTATGCCCTGTGCAATCAGCGCATCGATCCCGGACATATGATCCGAAAAATCATATTCCGAGGAATACTTGTTCTGCAGCAGCAGAGCAAACCGCTCCCCATAGCTGGTACTGCCACGATGGTTGTTGAAGAAAACCACGTAGCCGGCTGCCGCCATGCGCTGCAGTTCAGCCGAAAAATGCGGTCCATAGGCCGAATGAGGGCCACCGTGAATCTCCAGGATCAGAGGATAGCGGCGAGAAGGATCGTAATCCGGTGGTGTGAGATACCAGCCCTGTATCTCCTCACCATCGATCTCAGAATCGTAGATAATCTCTTGCACCTGGCCGAGGGCTTTGTGACCCAGCAGGTCTTCATTCAGCGTCGTCAGCTGAATTTCAGTGCCGTCACTTAAAGCAACTAAATCCGCCGGTCGTTTCGCTGAGCCACGCGTGACAATAAGCAAACCGGACTCAACGCTGAAAGAGCCACTGGCATACGGCCTGCCGAGAGACTCGCCGCCAAGGCCAGTGGCTACCACACGGTGACTGCCATCTAGATTGACCCGACCCACCTCGTTAATTCCACGGCGCGTCAGCTGATAATGCAGACCATCATTACCGTCCCAGACCCAGCCAGACACGGAATTGTCGATGCCAGCAGAAAGGTTCCGGTCATTCTCACCNTCGATCCCGATCACATGCAGATAGCGGTTTCTGTATGCAAGCTTTTCGTTATCAGTCTTNCCATAGGCAATCANCGTCCCGTCCGGNGAAACCCGGGGTCCGGTTTCAACACCCGGAATAGCAGTAAGCTGACGGAGTTCTCCGTTCTTGCTAACGGCAAAAATGTCCGACTCTCTGGATTGCAGCGCCCAATTCTCATTGCGATTCGCGGAGAAGAAGATTTCACGGCTGTCCGGTGTCCAGCTCAGACTGCTGCGGTGGTTGTAGTTCCCGGCAGTTAGCTGGCGCGGCGTGCCNCCTTCAGCAGGNACGANAAAAATATGCGAATAAGCGGGATCGAGTATGCCACTGCCGTCGGCCTGATAGCGTGTCTCGGTGACGTACTCAAAGGCCGGTGACCATTCCGCGCCCTCGGGCTTCTCTGGCATTTCCACGGAGAACGGTCTGGCATCGAACGGCACATTCATCGTAAAAGCAATCGACTTTCCGTCTGGCGACCAGGCGATGTTGGAAGCCGATTCCTGAATATTGGTAACGAGTGCCGTCTGACCCGTATCCATCCAGCGCACATACAGCTGCGAACCCCGCTCAGCGTTTGAGAGATAGGCGAGCCTTGTCCCATCGGGTGACCAGCGCGGTGAGCTAAAATTGGCAGTGCCGGACAGCAAGGGCCGATGATCAGAACCATCCGGCGCCACCAGCCAGATATTGGAACGTGTACGATCGGTCATGATGTCGTTGCTNCGACGCACATAGGCGATTTGCTCANCGCCCGGCCTGATTTGCGGATCAGTCGCNTACTCCAGCTCAAAGACATCCNGGGAAGTGAAGAACTCAGTGTTATCTGAGGCCGCTTGAACAGACATCAGCATGGAACAGGCGCCAAGAAGAGCAAGAGACACCTTATTAAAACTTTCTAACATGATTCCACTCCTACAACTGTCAATTGTCGTTCAGCATCGTAACGACCGCTCCCTTCCCTGAACACCCAAGCTGGGCTATTCCTCACAAAATTATTGAAACTTGCCTTCCGATTCGGCGCGGCAAGTAGAACAAAACCCCGTAAGTCGCGCATCAGANCAGCCGCTCCGGACTGATCACGCGACGCCAGTCAATTCGTCAGCGCTGTGTCATTTGGCGCGGNCTTGAGATACCGATCGAACCAGTTAATCCAGCGTTCAAAACGGTCCCGCTGAAAGCTGGGACGCCGGATACCGTGATGCTCNTCAGGGTATACAACCAGCTGGGTCTCGCGGCCAAGGCGTTTCATAGCAATATACATCTGCTCGGAGTTGTTAATCGGCACGTTCCAGTCCACCTCTCCACCCATCCACATAGTCGGAGTCGTGATGCTTTCGACTTTATTGAACGGTGACAGTTCAGCCCAGAGCTCTGGATTTTCCCAGGGCAGACCGAACTCCAGCTCATACATCAGCTGATATTGATCGTGCCCGTAATTCGAGGTTACCAGCCCAAGACTCGCGCCAGACATCGCTGCCTGAAACCTTGTGGTCTGAGTGATGACGTAATTGGTCAGGATGCCCCCATATGACCAGCCGCCAACGCCGGTGCGCGTTGGGTCCACCAGGCCGATCTCAATGCCGTGGTCAATCGCTGCCATCACATCGTCGTAATCACTCTCGCCCCACGCGGCGACTGTACCGTGGGCGAATTCGGCGCCGTATCCGGTAGAGCCGCGGGGGTTAGGCATAATCACCGCATACCCGTTTGCCGCGAAAAGCTGGGCCGTGTCATTGTAGCCCCAGTTAAACTGCGAGGCCGGACCGCCATGCAGCCAAAGAATCGTCGGGTAAGACTGCCCTTCTTCGTAACCGACAGGCTTCACAAAAAACGCTTCGACTTCGGTGCCGTCGCGGCTTTCGAATCGTCGCTTTTCAACCGTCGCGCGGGAAATACCTGTCAGAGATTCGCTGCTCACCTCGGTCAGGCGAGCTACCGCGCCATCAAAGGCATACAGTTCGCTCGGTGATGTTGCTTCGGCCAGGCTCACTACTATCACCCCGCCCGCCATGGAGTAGTCCCGCACGCTCACCTCTCCCTCGATTTCCCGGACAACGTCACCTCCGGTCGCGCGCACTCGCGCCAGCTGATTGCTGCCACTATCTTCCAAGCGAAAGTAGATGTAGCGACCGCCCTCAGTGAAGCTCGGACCCGACACATTGCGATCCAGTTCAGGAGTCAGGATCTCGCGCTGGTCGGCGTCAATGTCAGTGATGGCCAGATACTTCGTGGGCGTTAAGGCAGAACCGCCGACATCTGGACCAGTCGAAGTCACATAGGCAATGCGCTTACCGTCGGGACTGAAAACAGGCGAGTAGTCTCGGCCTTCATTGCGCGTTATCTGGGTAAGCGGATGCTCTGCATCACCGACATTAACGACGAATATGTCCGTTCCGTAATTCAGATCAGGATCGTCGGAACGATCACTGACAAAAGCAATTGACGAGCCGTCAGGGCTCCAGACCGGATCAGTATCATCATAATCACCGTGAGTCACCTGCACCGGCGCATCGTCACCGGGCGTGTAGATATAGATGTGGGTGCGGCGACGATCCAGATAACCGCGATAGTCACGCTTGAACTGCATCCGATCGATGACATACGGACGGGCTTTGTCGTCATCAGACTCATCATCGTTCAGTAGCTCAGCCGCAAGATCCGTCATAACAAGCAGAAGGCGGCTTCCGTCCGGCGACCAGGCATAATCATTGACGCCCTGTTTTGTGTCAGTCAGCTGAACAGCCTCTCCGCCAATCTGCCGGTTCAGCGTCCAGACCTGCGATTTCGCTCCCTCATCCTTACTCGCGGTAAATGACAGATACTTGCCATCCGGACTCCACTGAGGATTGCCGGCCGAAGTCTCTGTGGCGGTCATGGGCACGGGTTCGCCGCCTGCGGTAGGCACCACCCAAAGCTGAGAATTTGACTTGTCTTNCTCCATATCCCGCNCCCGCACAGNGTATACCACCCATTCACCTTNNGGGCTGACCACCGGGCCGGAGACTGACTTCATTGTCATTAANTCCTCAATAGTCAGAGACCTCTCCTGGGCCGCTGCGGCCGCGCCGAGCAGCATAGCCAACGGGACAANAACAAGAAGTCGCTGNAAGCTTCCGAGTAAGCGCATTTTCATCTTTTCTTTCCTCTGTCGGGGATGACCACTGCTCCGCCGGCAGGGGAGCAACGAAGTGAGACGACGAGTGTATATAATAAAGGCAAACTCGCCCAGCCTCTCGAATCAATCGCAGCAAATAACCGCAGGCCAGACCTAAAGGTCCTTCTTGAGTCAGCGACACATTGAGAGAGTTCACGCACACTTGTGGATGGAAACTCCGTTACACTTCATCACCAGGCGCTTGAGGAGATCCCCTCCCGCATTACCGCAAGATTTTGAAGGAAAGCCTCTATGACAGACACTCAGGGCACCGATTTGTTGCAACAGGCCATTGCGGCCCTTCAGGGGGGCATTCCCGGTCAGGCGCGCGCCATCCTTGAATCGCTGACCGCTCAAGGTGCCGACACGGCAGCGGTCTGGGGCGTGCTTGCTCTTGCCTGCAGAGATCAGGAAGACATGCTGGCTGCCCTCGAGGCGGCTGAACGGTCGCTCGCCCTTGAAGCTCGAAATCCCCGAGCGCTGGTTGTCAAAGGTGACGCCTACTATAAACTCGGTGACCGTCAGGCTTCAGCAGCATTTTACCGTGAAGCGCTTAAACAGCTTCCCGCACAAGCCCAAATGGCCCCGGATATGGCTACGGAAATGGAACGGGCCCGAGAACGGGTTGGGACGCTTGCTAATGACTTTGCAAACCATCTAGGTCGGANTATCGGAGGCTTGATCGAGAGTGCCCCAGAGGACACNACTCGCATGGAACACACGAGAGATTTGCTGCTTGGCAAACGGCAAATTTTTTATCCCGAGCCAAAGCAAATCCATTTCCCCGGGCTCCCGCTCGTTGAGTTCGTNGACCCCNNGGACTTTGGCTGGGTCTCCGAGGTCGAGGAAGCGTTCGAGGACATTCGCAGCGAGGCGCAGGAGCTGCTTGCTGATCAGGCAGAGTTCGGCGCCTACCTCACAGCGGATGGCAGCCGACCGGCCTATGACATGCATGGGTTAAAAAACAGCGAAGACTGGGGAGCTTTTTATTTGTGGTACAACGGGGAGCCGGTTCGGGAAAACCAGATCCTATGCCCAAAAACCACCGCGGTAATGGAAAATCTGCCACTGGTTTTTTCCGGCAAGCGCTGCCCTAACGTCTTGTTTTCCAANCTCAAGTCAGGCTCCCGAATTCCGCCTCACCATGGCATGATCAACACCCGTCTGATTTGTCATCTCCCACTAATAGTTCCAAGGCGCTGCGGCTTCAGGGTGGGTAACGACATCAGAGAATGGGTTCCGGGCAAGGTTTGGCTATTTGATGACACGGTAGAGCACGAGGCTTGGAATAACTCGAGCGAAGATCGAATACTACTCATCTTCGAAGTTTGGAAACCGGGTCTGAACAACTCAGAGAAAAATTTCATTACGCGCTTGCTCGAGGCCGTCGACGCTTATTAATCAAACCACTGTATACCGCGCTAGGCTAAGATAAATGAATCCACGCGGCTCTTGCACTGTGATCTCCTGAGCAAAAAAAAGGGCAGATCAAAGTCTGCCCTTCCCATCAAGGGGCAAGCCCCTATCAGTTCTAAATGCTTATGGAGTGTTCAGAATCTATAGGTAGCCCCCAAAAACCAGAAGCGATTAACATCGAAAAGTCCAGGGTATGTATTGTTATTACCTGTGCCTGTGCCCACGTTTGTAGACGTTGGTGCGTCCTTTGCGAGAGCATTGTTTACGCCACCTCGCAGAGTAACATTGTCTGTCAAGACGTAGTTCCCTGAAATATCCAGGTAATTGCGAGCCTCCATGTAATCGTTCATCTGCTCTGGTCGTGCTGCCGCTGCAGAAGCGTCGAGACCGTAAAGAGTGGTCTCACCCACGTGGCGCCATGTAGCCGCTACACGAAGGCCGTCGAAGGGCGTGCTCCAAGTGCCGAGCAATCGATGCTGGAACTGGGGATTTGGTAGACCACACTGACCAGCATATAAGTCCCGACATGCAATCACGTCTGCACCGGCAAATGGAACCGTGTCCAAAGTGTCCAGAATGGTTGCAGCGTAATCGATATTGAACGAGCCCCAATCCGCCAGGTCTACGCCGTAGGTCACGTTGATGTCGATACCTTCTGTAGTCAGCGAGGTAATGTTGGCATTTTGCTGACTAATACCAGCTAAACCACCGCCTGGCGCATCATTAGTCAGCCAGAGCGTACCCGCATTATCTCGCTGGATCAGCGAGCAGAATGTACCCGAACCATCACCGCCTGCTATACAACCATCAAGGCTGGCCTGAGCGGGTATGCTTCCAATTGCGTCCTCCACCGTTATATCAAAGTAGTCAATAGCGACAGATAGACCTTCCAGCCAGTTAGGTGTATAGACCAAGCCGAATGTAGTAGTTTCGCCTGTCTCAGCCACTAAATTCGGATTACCGCCCGTTATCAGGTTGTATTGACCTGCTGGGTTGTCTTCGATTCCCGCCTGGTACTGAGCGGCCGAGAGGCCAGTTCGCGCGCAAGCTTCTTGCGAAGCTGCGGGAGAGACACCATCAGCCGAGGCACATGGATCGAACAGTCCGTTTTCGCCGGTAGAAAGGTCAACAAGGCCTGTGTTTATGCCCACGTACAGGTTGAATACATTCGGAGCGCGAATCGCTACCGACTGATTCACCCGCAGGCGTATTTCATCATTAATCGTCCAGCTTACGCCCGCAAACCAGGTATCAGTATCAAAAGAGTTGCTGACACCGTTGCCGTTCGTGGTGTAATCAGAGAAACGATAGCCGGCCGAGATACCGATTTCTTCGGCGAACGATGCCCCCTGGACAACCGGTATCGAAACCTCGGTGAATATTTCATCAACCTCAATTTCTCCAGCGATCGGAAGCGTCGCACCGCCCGTTCCTGTCAGGCCACGGCCGCCGGGTGTTTTGGAAATATCGTCAGCAAGTCGACTCAGCTCATCCGTTCGACTCTCAAATCCAATCAACCCAGTCACGCCGTCATCGGCCCAGGGCAGCTTCACACCAAAGTTAGTGAGGTCGCCCTCCAAGGTGCCACCAAATACGATCTGCTCTGTCTCACCAGTGACAATACCCACGCCCTGAATGAAGTCTGTTGCAGCGCTTGTTACTGCAGTAGTGCCATCAGCGTTCCGCTCGAAAATGTTCCATGGTACACAACCACCGCTACTATCTCGGCAAACAGCATTGCCATTACCATCGTC
>NZJB01000105.1 GCA_002691885.1 Gammaproteobacteria bacterium | reverse complement strand
TTATATTCACATGGGTGGTAATACTGCTTTTCTAGAACACCCCTTATTACCAATGTCTCAACGCGGCGGGCCCTCTAAAGCCAATTTTCCTTCAAGCCTGGTTGCTGGCTGTAGGCATTGCGTTAGCTTTAGTTGCAGGCAGCTGTCCGCCTGACTGGATTGCACCTCGCAGCAGAGCGTGCTGGGAGCTTCACAGTGTACTCGCTAAATTCTAACCTAGGAACATAATAGTCAGTGGAAACATAGTGTGCGCCAGAACTGAATGCAGCATCTCGTCGTGCAGTGCTGTTTTCCCGAGCTTCGATTGTGTTTGCGTCCGCTCGCGTCCGAACGATAAAGCCAGATTTCACAGCGGCCCGGATTTGTTGCTGATCCCTTATTGGATTATTGATTGTGAAGTAAGCGGCGTGATCAGCCTCGGAATTCGTGGAATTCACAAACATAGGCAAACCCTCCAGTGACGGCTTTCCTCTGAGATACCTCTCGACCTTTTCTTGCCCTTCATCCAGAGCAAAGAACACCTTACCCCGCGTTTCATTTAACGTAGGCCACCCAACAGAAATAACTGCATCACGTAACGTGTTGGCGGCACCTCGCACATCATCTGGCATTATGATCTTATCGCGAGGAAACACACTCAATGTTTCAGCGTCCAGAGCATCATAAGCGGCTTCACTGAAATCAAGCGCGGTAATTGAATTTGGATAAGATGATCGGCCAGTTTTGGCGTTGAGCATGATCAGGATGGGAACATGCTCAGGGTTATTGTCAGACCAATCTCGTATTTCGGTTAAGCAAGCAATCCAGGTCGGGCAAGTGGAGCGCACGTCGATATCCTGTGCGTGCAGTACTTTAAATCCAGGCGCATACATGTCTGAGGGATCATAGTATTTCGCTCCAGGCTTGTTCGCTGTTTGGCGGGGTAAAAGGGGATCGGCGTAGCGCCCTCCTTCAGGGTCAAACAGGATGTCCAGTTCAATTTGCCTCAGGCCCATGTTTAGCTGTTCTGTGAGAGGAATGTGGGTGTAGTCAAGCGTGATGGCCGACTGTTCCCGATATGCCCGAATCAGTGCCAGTTCAGGTTCGGGTATGGCCAGTTTGTAACTATTGTGTGACCCAATCGCCTGCAAATCGTTCATTNTGATTTCGCCGTTAGGGTGTCTGCAAGNTCCTTCAAGTTCTGTCTTTTCAGTGCACTTATTGGGATCTGCAATGGCAGCGTCAGTCAAAAGCACTATCGCAGTGCATGCAGTAACTTGTATAAGGAATTTGGCCTGTTGTATGCGCACTAGCTTGTCCATTCGCGGTTATTTNTTTACTGANTATAGCTTGTCAGCATTACGGGATCACGACAAGTCTGAGTACATTCAGCCCACCATAAACCCGCCCTGCCAATATTACTTTGTCGATTTCCTAATAATCATATATGGTATATCATATATGTATTTTTCCGCATGTGAAAATGGATCCCTGCAATTTTTTTAAATGTCTTGCCGATGAAACGCGGCTTAAGTCTTTACTTCTTATTTGTGAAGCCAAGCAGGCTTGTGTTTGTGAATTAATGGAGGCGCTTAAGTTGGATCAGCCCAAAATATCGAGGCATCTGGCTCAGCTCAGAGCCGCCGAAATCGTAGTATGTGAAAGGCGAGGTAAATGGATGTATTACAGCTTGAATGTCGAGATGCCGGATTGGGCTCTAAGAACCATTGCAGAAACCGCGAAGAAAAACGCATATTACTTTGAATCGTCGCTAGTCAAATTGGTTGCCGCACAGTCGATTTCTGGCCGCTGTGATTAATTCAGGCTTAAAATTGATGAAAATCCTTTATATATGTACCCATAATCGTTGTCGAAGCATTCTGTCAGAAGCCATCACCAACACCTTGGCTGGTGATGTGATTTCTGCCCGAAGTGCTGGCAGTCAGCCTTCAGATGAGGTGCATCCTTTGTCACTGAAGTATCTGGATAAAGCTGGTTATCGGACCGATGGGTTAACGAGCAAATCCTGGAACGACGTTGAAAACTTCCAGCCTGATATTGTGATTACCGTTTGCCACTCTGCCGCAGGGGAAGCGTGTCCACTCTATTTTGGCGACTCTGTAAAATTCCATTGGGGGCTTGAAGACCCATCTAAACTCAAGGTCAGTGAGAGTGAGCAGGAGCAGGCCTTTCGTGCTTGTATCGAAGAGATTGAGCAGCGTGTGCAAATTCTGAAGGTCATCATCGAACAGAACCATAACAACAGCGACCTGCGTGATGCCCTTCTCGCGCTGGAGGCGGCGAAATGACAAACCTGGAAAATCTTCCTAATGTTAATAGAGAACAACTACATCGTCCTAATCATGGAAGGATTGCTGCTAAACCGCTGCCTCATAAGCCAAAAATTTTGTTGCTGTACGGCTCGCTCAGGGAACGATCGTATTCTCGGTTGGTGGTTGAGGAGTCCGCGCGCTTGCTACAAGCGCTTGGTGCGGAGAGCAAAATCTTTGATCCGCGTGGCCTCCCACAGCCTGATACTGAAGACGAATCTCACTCCAAGGTAAAAGAATTACGGGATCTCATGATTTGGTCGGAGGGTCAGGTGTGGTGCTCCCCTGAGCGTCACGGGTCCATGACAGGTATCTTCAAGAGTCAAATTGATTGGGTTCCGTTAAACCTTGGCGGGGTGCGCCCTACCCAGGGCAAAACATTAGCGGTAATGCAGGTTTGCGGCGGTTCGCAATCCTTTAATGCAGTAAATCAGATGCGCATTCTTGGGCGTTGGATGCGCATGGTGACTATTCCTAATCAATCATCCGTCGCCAAGGCGTTTCTCGAATTCGAGGATAATGGCCGCATGAAATCTTCGCCCTTTTACAATCGAATCGTAGACGTCATGGAGGAACTCGTTAAATTTACTCTCGCTATGCGTGCCAATAAGGATTACTTTGTGGATCGTTATTCAGAGCGAGTGGAAAGTGCTGCGCAATTGAGTCAGCGAGTAAACCAAAGAACCTAGCAATATTTTTAGCCATCCCACATATACAGCCCCGCACTGTGAACTCTAGAGCGCTTAGCATACCTAAAGTGTCTGCGCACCCACTGAGCCGCCTCGAGACTTATCACAAATTGACGATCTTGAGCTAAAAATCGCAGCACTAAGCGCTTCATCTAACACGGCAAGATTCTTAAGACGCCAGCTTAAAAAATCCAGCGCAGTCTAAGTGAAGGGACTTACTCACATATTTAATGTCGAAGCCTAACAAAGCAGTATGGCGTTTTGACTACAGATTAGTGACCATCTAATGTACAAGTGATAGCGTCAGCTACTTTCCTGATCTCGTCAAATGATTCCAATATCCCTCGGTCACGTATCAGAACGCTCTTTGTAATCTGTTTACAACTAATTTGGTATCATTGCTGTCCTGCCCTGCTTCGATCCAAATCGAAAAGCCCTCATGGGGGCTATCCGTGTTGGCTCAGATTGAGACTGATTAAGTGCCCGGTACGGGTGACAGTCCAGATGACTCTGCGATGTGGATTAGTCCAAATAATCCGAATCAAAGTCTGATATTCGGGACGTACTATGANGCCTGCGTACTCTCTTTCGATCTGCAGAACAATGTGGTGTATTGAGAATTGGCCGGCAGGCCCAATAACGTTAACCTCAAATCTTTTTCAGAAGGTCCGTTCATTGCGATGGTCGCAGCAAGGAAACGATCGACGGATAGTGTGATTTCTTCGCATCGACGATACTGGAGAAGCGACATAGTCGTGAGAACATGTGTTATTTGTGCGGCTGAACGTTCCTTACGGTCAGAGCATATATGATGAAGGAAGCGGCTTGCCATGGCCGGAGCATGCTCGACATTGATTTGAAGAGAGATATTTATTTTTTAATAACCATTACCAACGGCCAGTGGTCAGAAAGACCGGTTGCCTCTGGAAGGCTAAAACGTTTTGGCGTCCCTTGTTCAGTCATCTGCTCTGGCGTTTGATTGGCGAGATAACTATCCGTCATTTTCCACTCCCCCGCAGGGCGCCAGAGAATCATATCAAGGAACGACCACTCTCGAGATGGAGCATAATAGCTTGATCCGAGGCAACTCCTACATAATTCATGAGCGACTTGCCAGAAGGGTCTGACCCAGTTGTTTAACACGTTGTTTTGTCTATTTTCTTCGCTAGTCGTGTTGAAGTCGCCTGCGGCAAAGGCAGTCCGATCCCGTGGAAGCTTGCGTAGCAATTNATTCAGAGTTGAGTACGCACTCTCGCGCATAGGAGTAGGATGGAAAGGTGCCGGGAAGTGTACTGCAAAACCAGTAATCTTCTCACCACCATCAAGCTCAAAACTGACNTCTAAAATGGGTCTAGTGTCACCAANTTGTTCCAACTCAGATTCTGGGAAATNAATCTCATGCAATTTAGCACCAAAAGCCGGGAATTTAGAAAGAAAAGCAACGTCAATTCCGCGAATGTCTTTACCTTCGAGTAGTACCAATGATTGATAATCCATTTCGCTGAGATATTCTTCTCGAAGGCGTGCAAGTATGTTCCTATTCTCAACTTCCTGAAATGCTATGATATCTGGACCTTTTCCTGAATTAACTTGCGTAATAGCTATGCCTATCGCTTTTAGCTTTCTCTCAACTGTGGATTCATCCCAATCCCAGTAAAGGCATTGCTCCCGCCAATATAACACTGTAATGCGATTACATTTTTCAATGTGGTCCGTTGTCTGCTTTTCCTCGATTGGCAGATAGGTCTCATCATTTTTTCCCTCGTCATGAACATAATCGAAAAGATTTTCGACGTTAAAGGTCATAATGCTTACCTCTTGAGANTCCGCGTAACTCAGGACGGATAANACGAANAGGATTATGGCTGTTTGCAGTTGTTTCATAAGCTTCCTCTTAGCAAAAAACTTATCGCTGATAGTGAGTCAGTAGACGACATTAACAGAGTTGGCCTCCTTAGAAGGGCCAGTAGTGAGGGTACGTAAGCTTCAGTTTCAAGATCGATATTCTACAGGTAAGGATCCTACACCGGAACGTTCCTCATGAAATGCTCTAGATTATTCGTCGCTNGCATGGTTTGAAATCGGAAACGCGGGCGCAAAAGGGCCGTCCCTNGTAGGGGTCGATCTCCACAAGGCGCTTGGGTTCGTGACCGGACTATGGGGGAATCCGCGTAGCGCTTTTTGCGGCGTATCCGAGTAGNCAGCGGATTCTGTTGAGAGAGCACCATATTCGCTCCNGCGATTGCAATAACTTGTTGGTAGACTGGCTTTTGTAATAAAAATGAAACTACTGGTTNGTAANCTACGGTATTTTTAGCCCGCAGCCAGCGTATGGAAGCGCCATCAAACAATCAGCAGCCGCGGATCGTNCAGGAACCACCACCAATTGAGACCAATCCTATCAGGAGGAGCGCATGCGTAACCCACGTAATGCAAGAAACATTCTTTGTGCCTCAGTCCTTGCAGCCATCGGAACCCTTTCCGGCGAACTGGCAGCCCAGGANACTTCATCAGGNATCCGCGGCAGGTTAGTTGATGGNTCGGGCAGTCCGCTGGCCAACGCCACCGTTGTCGTACAGGACTCACGAACCGGCGCCACTCGCACCCTAGAATCTAACAACACTGGCACCTTCTACGCGACGAACCTGCCGGTCGGTGGCCCGTATATTGTCACCGTCAACAATTCCAAGACGGTGACCATTGACTCAATTCAANTGGGTGATATTTACAACCTGACGGTTGACATGGACGCTCCAAGCGAGATCGAAGAAATCATCGTGTTTGGCGAAGCTAATACGCTTGTTGATATCGCTGCAGGCCCTTCCGCAACGTTCGGAACCTTCGATCTTGATACGGCCGTGTCGTACAACAGGGATATTCGGGACGTCTATGCGCTAGACCCTCGATTTAATCTAGATGGGGATGCGCGGGATTCTCAGACTAACTGTATCGGAAAGCACCCAAGATTCAATTCGGTAATGCTTGACGGTATTTCNCAGACTGACCGGTTCGGGCTCAACAGTAATGGATATGCCACTGCGACGGGCATGCCCTTCCCCTACGCCGCTGTGGCTCAAGTCTCGGCTGAATTGGCACCATTCGACGTGACTTACGGGGGCTTCAGTGCCTGTAATATCAATGCGGTAACTCGATCTGGAACGAACGAATTCTCTGGTAACGTTTTCTATGAATTTACCAATGAAGGTCTTCGCGGAGACGGCATTGAACGTCGCGATGGATCCTTACAATCTTTCTCTTCTCCGGACTATGACGAGGAATACAAGGGCTTCAGCTTTGGCGGGCCCATTCTTAAAGACAAATTGTTCTTTTTTACTGCGTATGAAGAATCAGAACAACCTGAATTCATTGGTCAAGGTGTTGCAGGGTCGAGTTCAGGTGTTGCCCGAGACTGGCTCGATTCGGAAACGTTTAACTTGGTAAATAACGCAGCACGCGATCTTTACAACATCGATACTGGTGGAGCACCTTCTGATGGGGTTCAGACAGCAGAAAGCTGGATGGGGCGACTAGATTGGAATATCAGCGATCGACATACGGCGTCACTGATTTATAACAAGTACGATGGTGTTGAGGACAGAGCCTCCGATGGTGACCAAAACGAATTTGAGTTCGCTAATCACTTTTACAAAAAGTCAGCGGAACTTGAGACCTTTAATCTAAAGTTTAAGTCCCAGTGGACTGACTCATTTTCAACCGATATTTTTTACAACACAAATGAGATGGTTGATGGTCAGAATACCGTTGGACCTAACGATGTGGGTGATCATCAAATCGCCTTGAACGGTCGTAACAATACGATCTATCTCGGTGCTGATGATTCTAGGCAAGCAAACAACCTCAATTGGGAGTCGGCATATTTCCGATTTCTTGGTGAATATCTGATTGGTGATCATGTAGTAACCTTTGGCTATGAACGCGACGAACTAGATGTGTTCAATCAGTTCGTGCAACACTCTAACGGCGGTGAGTGGGATTACTACGATGATTCTTTGTCTAATCCAGCGTCGTGTGCCGCGCTGGACGCACAAGGAAGATTCGAAGACCCGACTTGTGGCCTGTCGGGAATCGATCGATTCCTGCTTGGCCGACCAAGCCAAATTTACTACGGCAGTGGCGGGGGAACCAATGATCCAAATGACGCAGCTGCGAAATTTCGTAACAACGTAGATATGTTCTATATCCAGGATGAGTGGTTCATTCCTCAGTATGACCTCACACTCGTCGGCGGCTTGCGTTACGAACGAATGAGCATGGATGATCGGCCCCAGTTCAATCAGGCCTTCACATCGCTGGCTGGTGTGCGTAATGACGCGAATTTAGACGGAGTAGACTTGTGGATGCCTCGCATAGGTTTTACCTGGGAAGCGAATAACAATCTTACAGTGCGAGGCGGAATCGGCCTTTATTCTGGCGGTAATCCCAACGTCTGGGTGACCAATGCTTGGAGTAATGATGGCATCTCCAATGTCCAGCTCAGGTACCGCAACTTCTCAGGCGCTGAGTCTGTGTTTTCGGACGTCGCGCTATCTGGCCAGGGACGCCCAGGCTACGACGTTCCGCAAAGCCTGGTCGATAAAGTGGCTGCGACGACTGCAGACAGCGCATCCGATGAGGGTTTGGTACTTATCGATCCCAACTATGAACAGCCGTCTGAGTGGAAGTACTCGTTGGGAGCTACCTATACGTTCGATAGCGGCTTAACGCTTGATGGCGATTTAATTTACTCTCGCCAGGATAATCCTGCTTACTACGAAGATTTGTCTCAGGACCAAGTCGGAACGACAGCGGCCGGAGCACCAATTTTCGATTTTGTGCGCGGTGAGGAAAACTTTATGCTGACCAATGCGCAGACCTATGGCGAAGGCACAGCATTCTCGCTAGTCGCTAAACACAGCTATGACTGGGGGTTGGATTGGAGTCTCGGGTACGCTTACACGGACCAGACCGATGTCAGCCCAATGACCTCGTCAGTTGCTGGATCCAATTTCAACAACTTGGCTCTCACGACTCTGGTCGATCCGATGGCTGCGACATCGAATTATGTGTCGCCACACAGGTTCACTGGTCGCTTGAGCTATGCCAAGGATTTTATTCCAGGGCACGACACACGCTTCACAATGTATATGTACCGAAAGCAGGGCCAGCCGGCTGGTCATGTCATGAGCTCATCAGATCTTGAGGGGGAAGGCCGGTATGGCCGTCATCAGCTGTATGTTCCAAGTCTCAATGATCCGAATGTCGTAATTGGTTCAGGATTCGACGTCAATGCGTGGGCTAACTTTGTGGCGGACAATGGTTATGAGCAGTTTGCGGGCGGATTCGTCCCTCGTAACCAGAATTTTACTGATTGGTCTACTCGCGTCGATTTTAGGATAGATCAGGAATTACCGCTGCTCTTCGGAACCCAAGCACGCGCGTACCTTAAGGTTTACAACCTACTCAACATGCTGAACGACAGCTGGGGGCGACAGTCTGACGCATTCTTTTTCAATCAGCAGGTTGTTACTGCATCACTGGATGCCCAGAACCGGTACGTGTTCGAAAACTTCCGCAACCGCGGTCTTACGGATTTGCGTGAGAACGCAACGCTATATGAGATTCGCATGGGTATTCAGTTCGAATTCTGAGCCTTCACGGCAAAACGAATTACTGGCTAGAAACAAAAAGCCCGGTGCTCATTCGATCACCGGGCTTTTATGCGTTTGCTACAACATTTGCCTACCAGTAAGTTGATAGTGGACGAAACAAAACCTCTCAAGCCGACATAAAAAAATGCTTGTCACAAAAAATTCATTTTTTCGAAATATTCTTGTCTCATTAAATTAGCAAGCTATCGTCTTNGTTTTCCATTTTCAAAGGGTGCGGTGGATTCATGTGCGCATATCATCAAAAGGTTTGTGTCATCGTTGCAATAATTAGTTCTAGTGTGTTTTCCATGAGCGCGCCAGCGCAGGTTGAAATTGAGGAGATAGTGGTCTCCTCCTCCCCAATTCGAGATAGCCAGCTAGCTGCGTTACAGGCAAAAAGAAACGCGAACAATCTCATGGATGTTGTTTCCGCAGATACTATTGGCCGTTTCCCTGATCAAAATTTAGCAGATTCGTTGGGTCGCTTGCCGGGGCTTGCAATAGAGAGAGACCAGGGCCAAGCTCGATTTATCAATTTGAGAGGAGCGCCCTTCCGGTACACCAGCATTGCATTTGACGGTATTAATGTCCCTGGGGCGGATAACGGACGGGTTCCTCGCTTCGATAGCTTTCCGTCGGTTATCACCAGTAAGCTGGAAGCGAACAAAGCCGTATTACCGAGCATGACCGGTGAGTCGGTGGCTGGTTACATCAATATTAATACGTTCAGTCCCTTCGACAGCGACGGTTGGACGGCTGCTGTAGATGGTGGGCTAGGAGAACAGCGACTTGGCGGTGGCGATATTGAAAAGGTCGGTTTACGCACTTCCTGGTCTGGAGAAAACTTCGGTTTTACAGCCTTCTATTCCGAAAATAGTCGTGAACAAATCACAGACAATCGCGAATATGACCTCGAGACTGACCCTTCAAGTGGTCAGCCGATTGTGAATGAGCTGGATTTTCGAAGTTATATCGTGAAGCGTGAAGATAGAGCACAAGGTGGCCGCTTTGAGTGGAGAGGAGACGGTCAAATTGAACGAGTTTTTATCTCGACTCTGTATAGCGAGTTTATCGACAATGAGCAACGGAACCAGTANATGTTTGGCATGGGCGGAGACGNAGGTGCTACAGGCTTCACTGGAGGCACGCTTACAACTCAATTGCTAGAATACGGTAAGTATGACAACTCCACCGACACCACAACTCTGGGGCTAGATTTCGGTCTTGGTGACTGGAACGCTGAGCTGAGATATAACCTTACCAAAACCGAGAGCAATGTTTTCCTCCCAATAACTCGAGATATTGGATTATCGTCGACGAGTTATGACATTACCAACTTAGAAGACCCTATCGTTAATGTTTTTCAACTCGGTACCCAAGAGCCGATTGATCCGGCGCTCATCGATTATTCAATTCGCAATCTGGGAATTTTATATGCGTTGAAAATGGATGCCGATGCGACGAAATTTAAATTTGACGCTGATCGTGAAACNACAATGTTTGGTCGTGATGCTACTGTGCAGGTTGGATTTCAAAGCGATAGCCGAGAGGCCGACGGGTATACAAACCTCGGTATAGGTTTGTCCCCCCGAGGAGGGGGAGTTGATGTGGAAGCTTTCAACACTGGTGCGCCATGGCAGGCTATGACTACTAACTCTATCGGAGGGACTTACTACGATAACCCAGGTNTGAGGAACGCTTGGGAGGCCTCACCGGTGTGGACAGTGCCCAGCCCCCCANATGATGAGTTAGTCCTGATCGAAGAGGAGGTGCTTTCCCTATATGGCATGAGCACGGTNGCATATGATTGGGGAAACATGGTGTTTGGTGTTCGTGTNGAACACACTGACCATACGAGCACTGGTACNAACGATGGTGTTCCTGTTTCTATTTCAGGGGATTTTACAAATTTTCTGCCAAGTGTTCACTTGAATTTTGATCTGAGCGAAGACTTAAAGTGGCGAGTCTCCGCTTCAACGGGCCTGAGTCGGCCGACCTACGGGGAATGGAGAGCTTCCGCCTCGGTTGATGTGGTTGAAAGAACGGTGAGCGGCGGCAATCCTGCACTTCAAGCTGAGGAGACCTTTGGCTTTGATACGTCGCTTGAATGGTACTTTGCACCTGTCAGTATCCTCTCAGCAGGGGTCTTNCACAGAAACATCGATAATGTTATTTACAACGACAAGACTTTTGTTGACGGAGGTTTATACCTGCCTTCGGCAACAGGAGAGGTCTGGGAATATAATGGTTCCGTGAACGGCAAAGAAGGCAGACTGAGTGGTATTGAATTGAATCTGATCCACGACGCNAGTGATATTTTACCCGTGCCTTTCGACGGGNTCGGGTTGAGTGGGAACATAACTGTTCTTGACTCGGAGTTTAAAGGTATTGATGGCCGTGAATATGGTTTACCTGGGACCTCGGATCTAATATATAACGGATCTATATTTTACGAAAACTTTGGAATTTCGGCGAGGCTAAATTATCAATATCGTGATCAATGGATAAGCCCACTAGAGAGTCCTGATGAAGTTTGGGGTGAACAGAAGCGTTTGGATTTTTCGGCGTCTTATGTGCTGCCATTAAACTTAGAGAATTCCGAGATTTCAATTTATCTGAATGCTAACAATTTGACTGACGAAGTAGACCTCCGTTTTGCGGGAAACGGAACACTTAATCAGCGTGAAAGTTATGGCCGTAGATATCTTCTCGGTTTTCGGCTGAACTTCTAGTCGTCGAATATTGCCGGATTTTTGTTGAGTGNTNNAAAACGGAGCTAGGATATAGGGGGAGTAATGTTACGCCTAATTAGTCGACCATCTATCCTTTTTATTGCTTCTTTCAGCTTCATAGTTTCGGCATCTGAACCGAGACAGAGCAAAGTCATTCCGCAGCTTAGCGATGCCCTTTTAGACTCATATGATCGGCTTTTACCCCTAGATGGAGGGTCAAATTTCCGTGATATGGGCGGCTACTCTACAATTGATGGTCATCAAGTTAGAAGGGGGCTCCTTTTTCGATCTGGCTCGATGGGTTCTTTGACTGACCATGATATGGAGTATCTTGATGCATTTGGGTTCGATACTGTCGTCGATCTTCGCTCCAGGGAAGAAATAGAGCTGATCCCCAACTTGTGGGCAGTTAACTCGGGAATCGACTATGACGCGATTGATTACAGCCTGTCTGCACTGATAGAAAGCCAACCTTTGAGGACCGAAAGCGGGCGCCTCGATACCGAAGAGATGCTAAGTAACATGGGAATGCTATATCGAGACTTAGCGCAAAGCATCAAGCCACAGCTCCGTGTATTATTTCAACATCTATTGCGCGGTAACGTCCCAATTGTCGTGAATTGCTCTGCCGGCCAAGACCGTACCGGAGTAGCAACTGCCCTCTTACTTACCGCTCTGGGCGTACCACGTGCTTTAATTTTAGACGACTACTTGCTATCCACGCGCTTCAGAAAACTCGAAAACGAGCGGTCTATCTTTAGTATTAACGAATTAGAGAATTACGCAGAAACAAATTTCTATGCAGAGATCTTGCTCAGCTCTTTGAAGGAGGACGCCATGCAGGAGGCTAACCCTCTGTACACTCAACGGCGCGTTCCATATCTGCAATTTGCCTTCAATTCGATTGAAGAAACATACGGTAGTGTTATGAATTATTTAGACGCCGAGCTTAATATTGGCAAACAAGAAATCGAGTACTTGCGTGAAACTTACCTGCAATAATAAAAAGCTTAATCAAAGCTTAGATGCGTGCACGCAATTTACACTCTGTGCAATAATCGGCTTTTTAGTTCACGGTTTGACATTCGGGGCTGAGAACGTCGGCGAAGCTTGGCTTGCCGGTGATCACCACATCCATAGCCAGTTCAGTGTTGGGTGGGACAGGGACTTTGCGCCTCCGTCTCCGATTATTGGTGGTGATGCGATATACCCTATCCAGGTAAACGCCTTAAAAGCAAAATATTATGGTCTAAGTTGGATGGTATCGACTGATCATGGCGGACCTCTGCACAGTCGAGTCAACCGCGACTTAGCCTATCCGCAACTTCTCAAGTCAAGACAGGCAGTTCCAGAGGTAGTGCAGTTTTATGGCATGGAATTTGACACTCCAGGGGCAGATCACTCTAGCTTGATCATTCCATTTTCTGATCGAGAAGCCGAGCACCTTTTTACCATCGAATCCTCTTGGGCTAAACGCGAACCCTGGCCAGCGAATTCGTCTTGGGACTCCGAAGTGAGAATGTTAGAAGCTCTGGTAGCTATGGGAAGCACGCAACTGAAACCAGTGTTGATTGCAAATCATCCTTCACGGTCTGCTCCCGATCTGGGAAAACTTGGTTTAGATGAGCCGAATGAGCTTCGATCTTGGAATGAGACCGCCCCGGGGATAGCGGTTGGCATGGCGGGCGCNCCTGGTCATCAAGCCGCAACGTTAAACGCTTTTGGCGGTACAAATGCGAGAGGAGCCAGAGGTGCATATGGGCGGTATCCGACGCTTGGAGGTTTTGATCAGCTGACTGCCGTGGTAGGTGGTTTTTGGGATGATATGATTGGAGAAGGTAGAAATTGGTGGATAACTGCGAATTCCGATTCCCATGTACACTTTTCGGAAGGAGGTTCAGACTTTTGGCCNGGTGAGTATTCAAAAACATATGTTTGGGCTCATAAAAATCACGACTCCATTCTTGAATCGATCAGGCATGGTCGAATATTTGTGACGACCGGTGACCTCATTAATGGAATTACCACTGAACTGATTTCAAACATGGGCAACAANGTGGTTTTTCCTGGAGATCAGATTGATATTTCAAACGAAGATCATCTGCGTTTGCTGGTTACAATTAGCTATCCCGGGCATGCGAATTACAACGGAGATATCGTTTCTATTAACAGAGTAGACGTTATTGCAGGGCTCATCAATGAAGACCAGGCCCTAATGGATCTTGTCAGCCCTAACGCGAATAGTAGTACATCTGTAATTAAGCGTCTCCAATCTGGGGATTGGAAAGAAGAAAATAACTCTATTAGCTTTGAGATAGACCTACCGATAGATAAAAGAGCTGACATGTACGTAAGGTTTAGGGGCACAAATACAAGTGAATTGGAACCAACGCCAGACGCTCGAGGCGAAGATCCATGGAAAGATCTTTGGTTTTACACNAACCCTATTCGGTTCACCACCCATTAGGCCGGGAAACCGCACTCAAGGTCTGGTTATTGATCTTATATTCATAGTTAAATCGAGAATAACTCTTTGGATGAGGTGCAGAGTAGAAGCACGTAACTTATCGATCTATTTGGTGGGCCCACCAGGACTCGAACCTGGGACTGACGGATTATGAGCCCCTCGCAGACAATCAACTAAAACTCACCACAACAGCCTGCGTCATATTATTTATTGTAACACCTCCTAATCAGTTGCCTGTTATTGTAATTAGGTGTGGTCAGTTATGCCTTAGTGGTCCAAATAGACCTCAACCCTAGCAAAAAACAAGCCGTCATCTGATAGCGCCCACCCGCGGGGGTAAACCCGATAAGTCAGGATGGTTTTAATGCATCCTTACGCATAATATTTTAGACGAACGGTTAGTAATTCCAGTGAACAAGGTCATGAATGCAGATTCTAATGTAGCGACTGCGGGAAAACAGCTAGTAAAAAGTGGCTTACGAATATTNAGATGATTTTTTGCTCTATACAGGAGGACTTTTTTAATTTAACTAGAGCAAGAAAGAGAGGTTAGGATCGCAACTGGAGCAATAGTTTACGTCGATGCCGGTTGGCTAATTTCTCCTTCTATTTAATTGGGTTGCCCACGTTAAACACACCAGAATCCTGATAGTCTTTCTTGGGATCGCGCTCGATATCGGGGGGGAAGATATCTCGCTTGCAGCGGTAATAGTTTTCCCGGTAGCTGCCTTCCGACGCTCGATTATAAGTGACGTATAAAGCCCGGCGAGGTTGATCGCTGCGGTTGGGACCGGAGCGGTGAGGGATATAGGAATCAAAAAAGACGATGTCGCCTATCTCACTTGGTAGCAGCTTCCAGCTCAGGGTCTCGGCGATATTGGGATCGATGGTGGCATCGGCCGCTGTCGGTAATATTCCCTGCCGGTGATGACCCGGCACCATTTCTAAGCAGCCATTTTCCTTGTTACAGGGATCGATGCTCACCATCATGGTAATGTGATACGTCTGATCGAATGAATTGAAGGCTGGTGCGTCCTGATGGGGCAGGAATCCATTGCCACCAGGTAACTTGAAATTGATCTTCTCTTTGAACAACACTGCCGGTTCTCCCATCAGCTCGGATAAGATGCCAATCAGTCTTTCACCCCGAAGCAGGGCATCGAAGCCAGCGTGGAATTGCAGAAAGTTTTCTACCCTGCAAAGTTGCCGACCACCGGGCTCGCCCACAGGAGCTTCGAAATATTTCATCCACTTGCCCGCGCACTCGGGGCGCGCCTGCATGTCTTCCACCCAAGCCAGCAACTCTTTCTTCTGGCTCTCGATGAAATAGTCACCGACTTTAAGACAGCCGTCTTGTTGCCAGACATTTAGTTGCTGTTCGCTAAGGTAGTTACTCATAAGAAGTGATGATGCACTATTTCTCGATTGCAATCAGGAGATGTCGTATTGTTGCTGAAGATGTTTCCTCGCCATGCTCCGATAGATGTCTAGATCCGGCACTGGTTGGTTTTTTTGCTTGGCCAATTCGTCCCAGGCCCTCACCTCGATATACAGAGAGTGCAGGGGATCGCTCTCGAAGGCTGCGGCCTCTGCGGCGGGCATGGGACCCCCTTGAAATATCAGTGTCCGCTTCGAAGCCGGGGATAACTTGTTGTAGTACGCAGAACTTCTCGAACACAGGTACCGCTTCGTGTCCACATGCCTCTCCACTAGGATGGCTATCTTCTCGGAAAAGCCTCTGGTCCGCAGAAAATCGGCGCCCACTTTCTCATGGCTGATGCGACCGTAGCCGCCCATGTTGTCTGTCTCGCCGTAATTCGCACAGATATGCCCCAGGTCATGAAAAAATGCAGCCAAGATAACTTCATCATCATGGCCCTGGCGCCGGGCTAACTCGGCACACTGGCTCATATGCTCGATCTGCGAGACAGGTTCGCCGATGTAGTCGTTTGCACCGTGCTTGAGGTAAGGCTCAAAAACCTGGTCTAGGACNGATTCTATTTGNTTGTTCATAAATGTTTGTCCTATCTGGGCNCTGTTTCGTGCTACCGCCGCAGTTTCCATGGCTCTTGGTTGCTGTTCTTCTGAAGGCAGACGGACACATGAGATTAACAATTGGTATTTTTTTCCGTCACATGGATGTAACTTTCGTAAACTATCATANCAGTATGAAACTCAATTTTGGCGTTATCCTCTTTCTGACTGCCTTATCTACTTGTTCTTCGTCTACCCAGATCATAAAGCCTTCTGGGATGTTGTCCGTGCAAGCAGAACTTGAGACTGATGAGGTACTCAGTGCGGGTGATGCTGCTGATGACCCTGCAATCTGGGTTAGTCCAAATGACCCGAATCAGAGCCTAATATTTGCCACTGATAAAAGAGCTGGCCTTTTCTCATTTGATCTTGAAGGTAGGGTAGTGCAGCGGATTATCGCTGGCCGACTCAATAACGTTGACCTCAGGCCCTTTGTCGAAGGCCCGTTTAGTGCGTTGGTTGCGGCAAGCAATCGGTCGACGGACAGTGTCAGCCTTTTTCTTGTTGATCAAGCAGGACAGGCAACATGGATTAAGGCGAATGAAATTGCTACTGGTTTAGACGACCCATACGGTCTTTGCATGCATGACGACGGAAATAATTTGCAAGTTTTTGTAAACGACTCTGACGGGAGATATCAGCAGTGGCTGTTAGATG
Source organism: Gammaproteobacteria bacterium (assembly GCA_002691885.1). Classification (GTDB taxonomy): domain Bacteria; phylum Pseudomonadota; class Gammaproteobacteria; order Pseudomonadales; family Pseudohongiellaceae; genus UBA9145. The sequence continues at coordinate 1,945 of NZJB01000105.1, read as the reverse complement.
TTTCTCTCTCTGCGAGCCTCGAGGACGTCTCAATTGGCGCCACCCTCGTGCGGGAATGGATAGTAGCAGACAAACCGGAAGGCTGCGCTGTGGATGATGCAACAAAGACGCTTTATTTAGGTATAGAAAGTAGCGGTGTTTATTCTATGAGCGCAGACCTGAGCGCGCCTGTGGTGTTAGATATTGTTCTTCCAGTTGACGGGGATCGCGTTGTTGCCGATGTCGAGGGCATGGACGTTTACCGTATGGATCAGCAAGCTTTTCTCATTGTCTCCAGCCAAGGGAATCATAGCTTTGCGGTCGTTGATCTCGAGTCTCCACATCGATACCTCGGCAGTTTTACTGTAGATCCAGATGTAGAGCGAAGGATTGACGGTGCGGAAGAGACCGATGGCATTGCGGTTGTAAGCGGTTGGCTCACATCTCAATTTTCTGAAGGGCTGTTAGTTGTCCAAGACGGATATAACACCGAACCTACCGAGCGACAAAATTTCAAATATGTGTCGTGGAAGAATGTCGCTGAAACCCTGCACATAAATTGACGTGGGGGGAGTACCGTTATACGCGTCATTATGAATATATCTGTCAAAAAAATTTCATCGCTCTGCAACACCTTTGTAAAAATTAGCGCCTAAGCTCCTTATTTTCTTAGGAGCCGCAGCGTCATGCCTTCACACTTTAATAAATCTCTCCTTGTGTCTTGTGTCGGGCTTGCAATGGTACACTCCGTCAGCGCACAAGATTCGCTTGAGGAGATCGTGGTCGTTGGCAGTCGGGCGAGCTTGGCAAGTGCCCTAGAGAAGCGGAGGAATTCAGACAAAGTCATCGGGGTTGTCGACTCTGATGCCATTGGTAACTTTGCCGACATCAACGTGGCCGAGTCCCTCCGTCGGATTTCAGGGATCATGGTAGAAAATGATCAGGGTGAGGGTCGATATGTCACCGTTCGAGGTATGAACGCTGATCTAAACGCGATGACGATCAACGGTGTGAGCTCGGCAGCACCGGAAGATCGTAGGGGCATGATCTTAGACGGAGTGCCCTCAGACTTGCTTGACAGCATGACAGTCTACAAAACTCTCACACCAAATCTGGATGCAGATACGATTGGTGGCGCGATTGATCTTGAGACCATCACTGCATTCTCTTACGACAGCATGTTTGTCAGATTGAAAGCTGAAACCTCTTACAACGAGCTTACTGAGGACGCGGGCAATCCCTCACTTGCTGCAACATTCACGAACAGGTGGCAGTTCAATGATGGAGAATTCGGTGCCGCGGTGGTTTTAAGTGACCAATCTCGCAGGATCATAGCGCACAACAATGAAAATGGCGGGTGGGGAGACACCACACCGAATGATGATTATGAAATGCGTTACTANGATCTTGAGAGGGACCGTGAAGGAATAGTTGTTGCGCTCAATTATCGCGCTAACTCCGGGAACAGCTATTTTATGAATGTATTTCATAATGAGTATGCNGATGTGGAATGGCGTGCAAAGTGGGAGACNCGTGATGGCTTAGAGGATAATGATGCTCANGTCTCTAGNTCTCGATACACCTACGCGGACGGTAAAGTAGANACCGAAAGTAAAAATAGAACGGAAGTTCGNGAAATNACGTCNCTTCGTCTGGGCGGCGAATTNATNATTTCTGAAGACAGTAGATTGGAAGNAGAGCTTTTCGCCTCNGAAGCTGAACAAGACGACCGCGATCGGCAAGCGCTGATCTTCCGCAGTAAAAACCTCGGGTTGCCTTTTACCTATGATAATGCAGACCCCAAGAAACCCGTTGTGACTTTCCCGGGTGTGTTCTACGATCCAAGTAACTTCCCGTTGAAAGCTTTCGAAAGAGAATTTGCATTAAATACCGATGAAGATTCCGGCGCAAAGGTTGATTTTTATTACAGCCTCAACAACGAAACTGATATTCAGCTTGGCGCAAA
>NZJB01000104.1 GCA_002691885.1 Gammaproteobacteria bacterium | reverse complement strand
TCAGGATTACGGTTCGGGTATGACCGTGTCGTTGATTAACAAGTATCAGCTTCATTGTGTGGCTTAACTCCTGGCTAACCGAAGCAAGTCAAGGGGTTAGATAGACAAAACTCGACACCTAGCCGGGCCGGGGATGTTTTAACCCCCTCTCGAGCAGGAATCTCCGACAGGATTATATAACTATTTCAATAATTTGGCGAGAAAAGAGACTATGCGGCGAGCACAGGTTTCACATAGGATATCGGCACGTTTGTTTCCTCGTCAAAGCTGACGATTTCCCAGGCGCCCTCGTTCATCTCCAGCATCCGAAGTAATGCATTATTGAGGGCATGTCCAGATTTATACCCCTTAAACTCGCCAATCAGGCTGTTACCTAACAGGTACAAATCTCCGATCGAATCGAGAATCTTGTGCTTTACGAACTCATCTTCATACCTGAGGCCATCTTCGTTCAGGACTTTGTAATCACCAACTGCAATCGCGTTATCCATACTCGCACCCAGAGCGAGGTTCCGATTTCTGAGCTCTTCAAATTCATGCATGAAGCCAAAGGTTCTCGCGCGGCTTACCTCTTTCACGAAGGAAGTACTGGAAAAATCTATCGTGGCGCTTTTTGTATATTTTTTGTATACTGGATGGTCGTAAAGCAGCGTGTAGCTCACCTTGAAGCCATCAAACGGCTCGAGGCTTACCGATTTGTCACCCTGCTCCAGGCGAATTGGCTTTTTGATCTTGATAAACTGCTTGCGCTCGCTTTGCTCCTCGATGCCGGCTGACTGTATCAGAAAGACGAACGGACCGGCGCTGCCATCCATAATGGGCACTTCGGGCGCGCTGACATCTACAAAAGCGTTGTCAATGCCCAGACCAGACATGGCTGACATGAGATGCTCAATAGTTGATATTCTGACGTCTCCTTGAACGAGACAGGTTGACAGGGTGGTATCACCAACGTTTGTTGCTGTAGCTGGAATTTGTACAACGGGATCGAGATCGACGCGACTGAAAACAATACCTGTGTTCACCGGCGCTGGTCGCAGCGTCAGATACACCTTCTCTCCCGTGTGCAGACCGACGCCAGTGGCCCGGATCACGTTTTTTAATGTTCTTTGTCTCAGCATAAAATCGCCCGATGGTTGCGTCAGTGACGGCCATTAAGGTGTTGACCTCACCATTTCAATTAAGTTCCCTAACACGGCCCGAATGCCATATCAGTTGTTGGACAGGGGGTACGGAACCTGAGGCTACTTGCACCATATGTGCTACGCTGTCCGCGACGGTAACGGATCAGCTAACGCCGGTAAGCTCGGGTAAGTCTGTGTTGCAGACCCGCCAGGCGCGGCGGAGACCATACCAGAGGAGCAGCCGACACCAAGGATCCGGCCTATAATTCTCTGACGCGGAGCCAACGCTGGCGCCAGGAACAAAGAGCAGCTGAGGAGAGAGCTTCATTTTTGACCCCGGTGCCGGGGCAACAGTTCTGTTGCCGCTGGGCTAGTCCGCCTGCCTTCTCAGAAACGCAGGGATATCAAGATAGTCGATGTCGGCTTCTGCACCAACTGCCTGTGCCACAACAGCACCGCGGGCAACCGGGCGATTACGGAGTACAGCAGGCCTATCCAGCTGGCTGTAATCCGTTTGCTCTCGCTGCGTGTTGTCGACGACTTTGCTTGGCTTGGCTTGCCCGCCACCCAGTCCGGTCGCTACAACGGTCACTCGCATCTCATCACCCAGTTCCGGGTCAATTACTGTGCCAACAACCACTGTGGCATCATCTGATGCAAATTCTTCGATAGTATCACCAACTTCCGAAAACTCGCCCAACGACAGGGTCTCTCCCGCTGTGATATTCACCAGAATTCCGCGAGCTCCCTGAAGATTGACATCTTCCAGAAGCGGCGAGCGAATAGCTGACTCTGCCGCCTCACGCGCTCTGTCCTCGCCTGTCGCGAATCCGGTTCCCATCATGGCCATGCCCATTTCTGACATGACTGTTTTAACATCGGCAAAATCAACATTGATCATGCCGGGATGCATAATAAGATCAGCGATGCCTTTTACTGCACCCAGCAGAACATCATTCGCCGCCTTAAATGCATCCAGCAGCGAAGCTTCCTTGCCCAAGACATCCAGCAGCTTTTCATTTGGGATGGTGATCAGCGAGTCCACATTGGCTGAGAGTTGCTCAATACCTTGCTCAGCAATCGCCGAGCGCTTCTTTCCCTCGAAAGGAAATGGTCTGGTAACCACAGCAACGGTGAGAATACCAAGTTCTCGAGCCACTTCAGCAACAATCGGTGCGGCGCCTGTACCGGTGCCACCGCCCATGCCGGCAGTAACGAACACCATGTCCGCACCGCTCAAAATGTCTGCGATCTGATCTCTATCCTCCAGGGCAGCCTGTCGTCCAATCTCCGGGTTAGCTCCTGCTCCCAGTCCTTTAGTGATACTCGCGCCCATCTGCAAGATGGTCTTAGCCTTCAGATTGTTCAAGGCCTGTGAGTCAGTGTTTGCACAGATAAAATCGACGCCATCAACCTCATTGGTAATCATGTGATGGACGGCATTGCCACCGCCACCGCCGACTCCCAACACTTTAATCACCGCACTTTGCGGAATGTTTTCTATTAGCTCGAACATAAAATCCCCTCTTTTCCTCGGATTATTCTCACTATCATGCATTAAGACAGTCTTCAGAAACTTCCTTGAAACCAGCTCTTAACTCTGTCCAAAAGATGAATTTGCGGATCACGCTTGCACTCCAAGCCTTCCCGTTCCTGATGTTGCTTTAGCCCATACAGCAGAAGGCCGACACCTGTAGAGTAGATCGGGTTTCGAACGATATCGGCCAGTCCATTAACATTGTGTGGCGCGCCGATACGGACTGGCGCGTGAAAAATTTCCTCCGCCAGTTCAACCACTCCTTCCATCTTGCTGGTCCCGCCAGTCAAGACCACACCGGCGGCTAGCATATTTTCAAATCCGCTACGCTGAAGTTCTGCCTGAACCAAAGTAAAGAGCTCGTCATAGCGAGGCTCGACAACTTCAGCCAAAGATTGCCTGGATAACTCTCTGGGAGGACGGTCACCCACACTCGGTACTTTTATCGTGTCATCCGGATTGGCCAGCTGAGTAAGCGCGCAAGCGTACTTAATTTTTATCTCATCTGCGTTCTCAGTCGGAGTCCGAAGCGCCATGGCAATATCGTTAGTAACCTGATCTCCAGCGATTGGTATCACACCGGTGTGCCGAATCGCGCCCTCGGTGAAAATTGCGATATCCGACGTCCCTCCGCCAATATCAACCAGACAAACGCCGAGCTCTTTTTCATCTTCAGTCAACACGGCATAGCTGGAGGCGAGTTGTTCAAGAATGGTTTCATCAGGTTCAAGACCACAACGGCGGATGCATTTTTCTATATTTTGCACCGCATTTATTGCGCAGGTGACNAGATGCACCTTTGCTTCCAGACGAACACCTGACATCCCNAGTGGCTCTTTCACTCCTTCCTGAGAATCAATAATGTATTCTTGGGGTAGTATATGAAGCACTTTCTGATCGGCGGGGATAGCAACTGCCTGAGCTGCATCAATGACCCGCTCAATATCGGCTTTCATCACTTCTCCGTCCCGGATTGCGACAATGCCATGAGAATTCATACTTCGGATATGGCTGCCAGCAATGCCGGCATACACCGAGTGAATCTGACAGCCGGCCATTAGTTCAGCCTCTTCGATCGCGCGTTGAATAGACTCAACTGTCGACTCAATGTTGACTACAGTGCCTTTCTTGAGACCGCGGGATTTATGACTTCCTATCCCGACAATATCCAAACTGCCATCGGGATTGATGTCGCCAACGATCGCCACCACCTTAGAGGTGCCTATATCGAGGCCTACAATCATATTCTCACCAACCCCTTCATTCATGAGTTAAACTGTCCACTCGACTGCTGGCTGCATTTAAACGGCCTGAGACTGTGACATCAGGTTGCTTCATCTGACAGCCAACTCCACCGAGTCTTCCGCTGCTAGCTTGACCGCGATCCCGTTGTCGTATCTCAGGTCAACTGACGCNAGCTTCTCAAAGGCCATCAATTCNGGACTTTGATAAAGCTTTATAAATCTGGCCAGACGTTCGATTGTNTTCACTCGTCCCAGCGTGACCGGCATCGAATCGTTAAGTATCAATGTCCAGTTCCCGCGTGGGCTCAGACTCAGAGAGGTCGCTCTCAGTCCCACTGAAAAAAGNTGCTGACTCACGTCGCGGTACTGTTCCATAACCCGGTGCTGCTCACCCTCAGAACCNNCCAGCAANGGCAATCCAGCAGTGCGCTGACGCCCGGGAGGNTCAAAGATTTCNCCGAATTGATTGAGTAATTGCCCGTCACCCCATNGGGCAATCGCAATCTCNTCCTGAATGTCCAAAACCAGCGCGTCAGGCCACACTTTCTTTGCGGATACACGCCGGATCCAAGGGTGTTGTTCAAGACTCTGTTTTGCCTCCGAGACATCAAAAGCGAAAAAACTGGTTCCCAGATAACGAGAAATCAAGTTTCTGAGCTCTTCTTCAGTAACAAACCGTTGTGCACTTTCAACTCGCACATTGGAAANGGGNCGACTGAGCGCATGAACCAGATATTCTTCATTCTGTTGGATTATGAGTACAATAACGGCGGTCACGAGACTGGCGAGCATGTAGCGTTTCCTCGCANCAATTTTCGTATTCAGCGGCTGACCACCGCGATGGACGNGGCCGGGTGACATCTTAATCGAAGTCTGTCCTGACGACCTTTTTNTNGCTTTTAACATTGCAAGAGCTTACCCATTNAGTTTCCCGTCAAGTATGCGCAGNACCAANTCATCAAAATCAATGCCAACCCGAGCGGCAGATTTCGGGACAAAACTGTGAGAAGTCATACCTGGCACTGTATTCACCTCCAACAGAAAAAATTCACCGGCCGCGTCTTCCATAAAATCCACTCGTGCAAGCCCGCTGCAGCCCAGCGAACTGTAAGCACTTTTAACCAAGGCCTCAGCAGCCTCCATGCGCTCGCTGCTGAGCGGAGCGGGGCAGACAATTCGTGTGCCCTCGTCAATATACTTNGCGGTAAAGTCAAAAAACTCCCGGTCGGTCTCAAGAAGAATCGTTGGCATCAACTCGTCGTCGAGGATTCCGGTTGAATACTCGGGGCCCTCAATATACTTCTCGGCCATCACGCCTTGNTGAAACCCACAGGCNTCTGTATAGGCTCTTTTCAACGATTCCGGAGAATCAACAACGGCGATTCCCAAACTTGAACCACCATAAATGGGCTTTACAACAGCTCGCTCAAAACTCGCGATGATCGCCCCCCAGTCACTATCATCATNGAGCACAGTAAACGAGGCAGTCGCCAGACCCATCTGGCACCAGATCTGCTTACTCTTGACCTTGTCCATTGCCAAGGCTGATGCCAGAACTCCGGACCCGGTGTAAGGAATCTGCAGCAGGTCCAGATACCCCTGGATGACCCCGTCTTCTCCACCCTGGCCATGCAGCATGTTGACTACCAGATCCGGCGCTGCTGACCTGAGCTCGTCTACGATGTTTTCACCAACATCGATAACCGTCGTATGCACCCCCAGGCTGGACAGACTGCTGGCAACNGCCTGGCCGCTCAACAGTGAAATTTCTCGCTCTGGAGAGGTCCCACCCATCAACAAGACGACATGCCCGGCTTCCGCCAACACCTGTTCTCTATTTATCGTTCTCATTGGCATTTTTCTTAACCCAAAAGGCCAGTTTCTTCTNTGAAAATCAACAAATTACCGATCTAGAAAACCCTTGGATGCTAGAAGCCTCGATAATCCGCCCACACTCCCGGCTCCCTGAGTTAAAACCATATCCCCAGGGAGTAGTATTTCGGCGAGGATATGACGCAAATCTGTTTCCTTTTTGACATAAAGCGGTTCTACCTTGCCGCGCAAACGAATACTTCTAGTCAGGCTGCGTGAATCTGCGCCGGGGATCTTGCTTTCGCCAGCAGAATAAACATCCANCAACAGCAGCACATCCACTGCTGACAGAACTTCAACGAAGTCTTCATACAGATCTGCCGTCCGGCTGTAGCGNTGNGGCTGAAACACCATTACCAGACGGCGATCCGGCCAGCCAGACCTNAGCGCGTCAACAGTCGCCGCGACTTCAGAAGGATGGTGACCGTAGTCGTCTATGAGGGTGATCTCTCCACCNAGTATCGGAAAATTGCCCTGCACATCAAATCTCCGTCCNACACCCTCAAAACCCNTGATCCCCCTTATGATAGCTTTATCACTGACACCCTCATCGGCGGCNATNGCCACNGCTGCCGTCGCGTTAAGCGCATTATGCCGACCCGGCATNGCAAGCTTTATCTTGAGGGGCCGCTTTCGCTCAGGACGTGTCACCCGAAACTCAATCTGGCCGGCTTTTTGCTGAAATTCGGTAATACGATAATCGGCCTNTTTCGAAAANCCATAGGTGAGAATTGGACGAGAAAGCTCCGCAATGATGCTTTTTACACCAGGATCATCAATACAAAGGACGGCAAGCCCGTAAAATGGCAAGTTATGCAGAAACTCTACAAAATAGGTTTTGAGGTTCTCAAAGTCACCTCCGTAGGTGGCCATGTGGTCGGCTTCGATGTTCGTAACCGCAGCCACCATGGGTTGCAGGTGCATGAATGAGGCATCACTTTCATCAGCCTCTGCCACCAGGTATCTGCTCTCACCCAAGCCGGCGTTACTCCCTGAACTGTTGAGTAGTCCGCCAATGACATAGGTAGGATCCAGACCTCCAGCAGCAAGCACTGATGCAACAATACTGGTCGTTGTGGTCTTACCATGCGTTCCTGCTATCGCAATAGAATGGCGATAACGCATAAGCTCAGCTAGCATCTCAGCCCGCGGTATTAGCGGCTTTTGCTGACTGATTGCTGCCTTGATTTCCAGATTGCGCTTATTGATCGCACTCGAATACACGACCACATCCGCCTTTGCCACGTTAGCAGCCTCATGCCTGAGATAAATTCTAGCGCCCATGTTTTTCAGGCGATCTGTAGCGGCTGAGCGTTTAAGGTCCGATCCCGTGATGCGATAGCCTTGATTCAGGAGCACCTCGGCAATTCCGCACATGCCGGCACCGCCAATTCCGACAAAGTGAATGGAACGGATACGCCTCATCTCAGGAATGTCGCTTAGGTAAGGCCTAACCATAAGAAGCCTCCAGACAGAGATCGGCAATACGCGTGTGTGCGTCGCATATCGCCACTTTGCTCGCGCTCAGCCCCATCTCTCTCAATCGGCCCAGATCGTTCAGAAGCCGGGCAAGAACTTGCATCAGTCGGTCGACATCCAGTTCATGCTGCTCAACCACCTCGGCCGCACCAGCGGCGTGCAACCAGTTGGCATTCCGCAGTTGCTGATGGTCTTTATGATAAGGGTAAGGCACGAAAATCGCCGGCTTAGCAGCAACCGCAAGCTCACAAACCGTACTGGCTCCGGAGCGGCACAGGACTATATCGGCCCATTGATAGGCCTCACCCATCTCGTCAATAAATGCCACCACTCGGTGTGTCTTCTCTGTATCCTGCCCCAGCTGCTGATAGCGCTGCAGAGTCTGGGCAAATTGCCGGGGTCCAGTTTGGTGGAGTGTTTGGATGCTCCCTGAAGGGGTCGACACAATAAGTTCCGGCAAAATGCTGTTCAGCGCCTCAGAACCAAGACTTCCACCTAACACAAGTAGCCTCAGTGGACGGCCACTGGCGTCCGTCAGGGAAGCCGAGTTGCGCAGCTCGCGTATTTCTCTACGCACTGGATTGCCGGTATAACTCACTTTTGCAGCGGCAGGAAAAGTCGAAGGGAATGCCTCCATGGCTCGAATTGAAAACGGAAACAGCAGTTTGTTGGTTAAACCCACCACAGAGTTCTGCTCATGAATCAGAAGAGGCAGTCCCATTGTCCTTGCCGCCAACCCTGCCGGCCCTGCCACAAACCCACCCATGCCCAGGACGCTGTCTGGCCGGACTCGTCGCAACACCTTCAGCGACTCCCAGAATGCACGAACTAGCATGAACGGCGCGAACGTCAGGCGCATGAGCCCTTTACCTCGCAGACCCTGCACTGGAACTGTATGAAGGGGTATCTCGGTATTCGCGAGCAACTCATGCTCGAGCCCTGAGGGTGTACCCAGCCATTCAACTTTCGCACCCAGCATTTGCAACTCTCTGGCGACAGACAGTGCAGGAAAGATATGTCCGCCAGTACCCGCCGCCAAAATAAGAACTGTAATTGGAGAATTTACCATTTAACGAAACCCTTCGGCCCAAGAGACGCTGAATTGTCATTCTCATATTGTATTCGGAGCAAAATGGCTGCCATGTAACAGCAAACAATGAGACTCGCGCCTCCGTAGCTCAGAAAAGGTAGAGTTAAGCCTTTCGTTGGCAGCAGCCCAATATTCACCCCAATATTGATCAAAGCCTGGCCAGCGAATAACAGCGACACTCCAAACGCAACATAAGCAGAGAAAAGATCTCCTCGACTGAGCGACTGCCTGCCGATGCTGAAGCCCATATAGACAAGACTCACAAACAAGAAAACCACGAAACCCACACCTAGCAGGCCCAGCTCCTCTCCAATGATCGCCAGCACAAAATCATTGTGTGCTTCGGGCAGAAAATACAGTTTTTGTATGCTGTTACCGAGCCCAGCGCCAAACCACTCGCCTCTGCCAAATGCAATTAGTGCCTGAGTCAGCTGATAGCCTCCGTTGAAAACATTTTCCGCTGCCCATGGATTCCAATAGGAAGTAAGTCGTTCAATTACATAGGGTTTCATTACTGCTATGTAGGTAACGCCACCCACGCAGAGCAACAGCAAGGGGAGAAATCGTGAGATCTTGGCTCCTGCTAGAAAAATCAGACAAAAGACAGTTGCTAACAAGATGACCATCGATCCGTGATCCGGTTCGAAATGCAACAGGACCACGGCGCCACCTACCACTAAAAGGGGTTTCATAAAGCCAACAAATGCACCCCGCACTTCATCCGCGTGCCGTTCCAGATAGGCCGCCACATAGATAACAATGAACACTTTAGCCAATTCTGAAGGCTGCAAATTAAAGAAGCCCAGATCAATCCATCGAGCACTACCATTGACGACTCTGCCAACGCCAGGAATTAAAACCAGCAACAGCAGAGCGAAAGAAAGCAATAGCAGATATGCACTGGTATTGCGCCAGAATCTCATGGGTAGGTGAAGGGTAATCAGCATCGTAATACAACCCAGCAGTACAAACACACTCTGCCGCTTGAGGTGAAAGAACGAGTCACCATAGCGGCTACTGGCTATTTCCACTGATGCAGACGTCATCATCAGCAAACCAATGGTCAACAGTACACTCACGGTAACGAGCAAGCCGTTTATTCTGGGTAATGCTTGTTTCGATACCGGAATGCGATGGGAAACAGAAGCCATTTTCACTGTAATTGCCCCACCGACTGAATGAAGCTCTGGCCACGCTCTCGATAATTCGCGTACATGTCAAAACTTGCACATGCTGGTGACAGTAAAATAGCGTCACCCGGCGTAGCATGAGAAAGGGCAACGGTGACAGCATCATGCATATCCTTTGCAAACACTGCCTGCGTTTCCGGATTCAAAGCCAATGCCAGTTCTTTGGCGTCTTTTCCAATCAGTATGACTCTCTTACTCCATCGGTTGACCACAGGAACTAGATTACTGAAGTCAGCGCCTTTGTTTACACCGCCGGCTATCAGAATTATGTCCCCAGCGATATGCCTGCCGAGACCTTCCACCGCGGCAATGGTTGCTCCAACGTTTGTCCCTTTAGAGTCATTGTAAAATTCAACGCCTGCAATATTCGCCACCCATTCACAGCGGTGAGGCAGACCAGAGAAGCCGATCAACGCCTTTCGAATGGCCTTGATCCCAATTCCGACTGATAGGGCCAAACCGATGGCAGCAAGGCAGTTGGCGATATTGTGCTGACCAAAAATTTTAAGCTCTGATACCGAAACTATTTTCTCGAACTGAAAAGCAAGATATTGATCTTCACCTTCTTGCAGCAAACCCAGACCATTAACACCGGGGCGATCAAATCCGAAATCGATGCTCGGCAGAGAATCCATGTTCTGCGGGATACTGCGAGGCTCACTCCGATTGATCACCACTTTTTTGCAGCCGCGGAATATACGCTGCTTAGCGATGAGATATTCATTCATGTCGTCATAGCGATCCATATGATCCATACTGACATTTAGCAGCACCGCAACTTCAGCATTCAGCGCTTCAGTTGTCTCTAGTTGAAAACTCGAAAGCTCCAGCACATAGAGATCTTTTGGCTGTTCAAGAAGCAAATCAAGAGCAGGTTTCGCGTTGGCACTGTCAAGATTGCCGCCAAGCCCATACTTTTTACCCGCGGCGTCCATAATCGCGGCAAGCATCTCTACTACGGTACTTTTCCCGTTAGAACCGGTTACAGCCACGACTGACGATGTCACTTCCCTCGAAAAGAGATCAATATCCCCAGAGATCGGAATGCCCGCCGCTCTGGCCTTAATCAATTCTGGCGTTTTTAAACTAACGCCGGGGCTTACAATAATACGAGAGGCGGAAAGTAATGCGCTTTCCTGAAAGCCTCCCAGCTGAATGTCGACATACGGAAACTGGGATTGAAAATCATCAAGATTTGGAGGCTTCAACCTGCTGTCTGCGACAAAGAAAGCCTCATTCCGCGCCGCAAGATATCGGGCACATGACATTCCAGTTGCCCCGAGCCCAATAATCAACGATTTAGCAGTGTCAGCGCTCATTTTGAACCCGTCCTTCTTATCGAAGTTTGAGAGTCGCAAGGCCAAATAGCACCAGCATCACAGTAATGATCCAGAAGCGCACAATGACTCGCGGCTCAGGCCAGCCTTTTAATTCAAAATGGTGATGCAGAGGCGCCATTCGAAATACGCGCCGACCGGTTAATTTGAAGGAAGCGACCTGAATGATGACCGAGAAAGCTTCGACCACAAAAACACCACCCATGATAAATAAAATGATTTCATGCCTCGCAATCACCGCCATCACACCAAGAGCAGCACCGAGCGCCAGGGCACCAACATCACCCATGAAAATCTGTGCCGGATACGTGTTAAACCAGAGAAAACCCATACCAGCACCAACGAGGGCTCCTGCGAAAATCACTATCTCTCCTGAACCCAGGACATTGGGGATATTCAGATAGGCAGAAAATTCACTGTGACCTGCCAGATAGGCAATTACCCCAAGCGCNCCTCCAACCATCACAGTGGGAAGTATGGCGAGCCCGTCTAAACCATCCGTCAGGTTGACTGCATTACTGAAGAAAACAATCATCAGTGAACTGATCAAGACATAGAAGAAGCCCGTATCGACAGCCACTTCCTTAAAGAATGGCAGGATGTAGGCGGTCTCAACGGAGCTGAGGGCCGTGTTATAAAGAATCAGTGAAGCAGTGATCGCCACCAGAAATTGCCAGAACAACTTCCACCTAGGAGCCAAACCCGCAGTATTTTTCTCGAAAACCTTCCGATAGTCATCAACCCAACCAACCGCCCCGACCGAAAGAGTCACGAGCAAGACTACCCAGACATAGTGNTTGCTNAGGTCAGACCACAACAGNGTGCTCATCGCGATACTCACCAGTATCAGAGCACCCCCCATGGTTGGGGTTCCCGCTTTGCTGAAATGCGTTTCAGGGCCGTCGTCTCTGACCACCTGACCGATTTGATGATAATTTAGCCGTCGAATCATCGCCGGGCCAATCACCAGGGACACTCCGAGCGCTGTCANGACGCTGAAGATCCCTCGCACGGTTATGTACTGAAGCACCGCAAAGTTACTGTCGAACTGCATCAGAAAATCTGACAACCAAACCAACATTAGGCTTCCTCTCCTCTGCGCAAGTCGATTACCACGCGCTCCATTTTGGCTCCGCGTGACCCTTTGACTAATACCACCGAATCGGCGTCCAGCTGCCTTGAGGCGTATTCAACCAACGACTGCTGGTCTTCGAACACGACCCCACCTTCACCAAAGGTTTCCACAACCAGACTTGCGTANTCACCAACCGCCCATAGCGAACCGACTCCTGCCCGTTTCGCCATCTCTCCAACTGATTGGTGAGCCTGCCTGGATTCGCTACCGAGTTCCTTCATGTCACCGGTAATTAGAATCTGCTGACCCGGAATGCTTGCCAGTACATCAATCGCGGCACGGAACGAATTCGGACTGGCGTTATAAGAATCATCCAGAATCAAAGCGCCTCCGAGGCCCTCAAGGACAGAGAGTCGACCCTGAATTGGCAGCGCCGATTCTAGCCCTCGTTTAACATGATCAAGGCCAGCGCCCGCTTCGAGCGCAACTGCCGCTGAGGCAACAGCATTCATAACGTTGTGTCGNCCCAGTAGCTTCATCGATATGCCTAGCGCTCCGACCGGGGTTACAAGGCTAAAGCTGACACGACCGTCAGCAAGACTTTCGATTTCACATGCACGATATTCGGCNCGGGCGTCTTGTTTCACTGAGAACTGGACTGTACGGCGCCCTCTCACCCGATCGATCCANGCTTGTACGTGNGGATCATCTTGATTCAGTATGGCAATACCGCCGGGCTTGAGATGGTCAAGAATTTCGCCTTTTCCCTTGACGATGCCGGCCAAACTGCCAAAGCCCTCAACGTGCGCAGCGCTCGCCATGGTGATCAAAGCGATATCAGGGCAAGTCGCCTGCGCGCTAAAATCGATTTCTCCTTGGCGATCAGCACCCATTTCAATGACTGCATAGCGATGCTCTTCCTGAAGCCGCAACAGAGTCAACGGCACGCCGATGGTATTGTTCAAATTGGCTTCAGTCGATAGCGTCGGCGCTGCTTCAGAGAGAATGCCTGCAATCAGCTCTTTTACGGTTGTTTTGGCTTGACTCCCCGTAAGAGCAACTACTTTGGCAGTGCTTCTGTTNCGATTCAGCCGGGCAATATCTCTCAATGCGTTATGTGTGTTATCCACAATTAACTGGGGCGCATCGGCACCCGAGGAACGCGCGACAATCGCCCCACTTGCCCCTGCTTTGATAGCCGACTCCACATGGTCGTGACCGTCGAACCTATCTCCTTTCAATGCAAGAAAAGCAGATCCAATCGAAATGTTTCTCGAGTCCGTAGACAGCTCCGAGAAGAAGTTTTCACCCCCCGAATGGCGGCCGGGCAGAGTCTCTGCCAGCGCGCTAAACGACAGCTCTCCAATCAAAGCGTTTCGCCTCCAGGAGTCGCGATTCGCGCCTGCAGAGCGATGCGCAACTGATTTTTGTCGCTGAAGAGGCAGCGGACTCCATGACTTTCCTGATAGGTCTCATGCCCTTTACCTGCAACCAAAACCACATCGCCGGGCGCCGCCTGGCTGACAGCTGCTTTAATGGCTAACGAGCGATCACGGATGACCAAGCATTCAGCAGGCTCCGACATACCACTGAGAATGTGCTGCACAATCTCTTCACCCGCTTCATTGCGGGGGTTATCGTCCGTCAGAATAATGTGATCTGCATATTGTTCCGCGATTTCACCCATCATCGGGCGCTTGCCTTTATCCCGGTTGCCTCCACAGCCGAACACACACCAGATTGCCCCGTCAAAATGATCACGCAATGCGCTTAACGCGCTGCAAAGCCCATCCGGAGTGTGAGCATAGTCAACAACCGCGGTGATGTCAGAGCTCCCCACGATTTCCATACGCCCCGATACCGGCTTCAAGCGAGTCACTTCGTCACACAATGCCTGTAATGACTCTCGACTCTCGACCCCCAGATATCCGATCATGGCAGTGACAACCGCCAGAACATTACTGAAATTAAAATTACCAAGAAGCTCAGCTTCTAACTTGGCTTCACCAACCGAAGTCACCAGGTCGGCAGAGAATCCGTTTCTATCCAGAGCGACCTGCTTGGCATAAACTGAGGCAGATGGGTTACCTTCACTGTATGTCCAAACCCGAACGCTATTCGAAACCGCATCGATGAATGAAAGTGCATACTGATCATCCAGATTGATGACGGCGTTGCGCAATCCGGGCATCTTGAAGAGCAGCCTTTTATTTTCTGCATAGCTCTCCATAGACTCATGATAATCAAGATGGTCACGGGAAAGATTGGTGAAAATTGCCGTCTTGAAATTGACCGCTGCCACCCGTTTTTGGTGCAGCCCAACTGACGATACCTCCATGGCCACAGGATCCAAGCTTCTATGACTCATCTCTGCCAGAGCCATTTGCGTGAATACCGCATCAGGCGTAGTCAACTCGGTTGCTAACAGGTTGTCGAATGGGCCATAGCCAAGTGTTCCGATTACACCGCAATTCTGACCGACAGCCCTTAAAACTTGCGCCATAAATTGTGAGCAACTGGTTTTACCATTGGTGCCTGTGATGCCGAAGATAGTGAGCGACTCACTAGGTCTGCCATAGAATCGAGCCGCGATTTCACTTATTCTTGCGGTCAGATTGTCTACGGCAATAACCGGTTTGCCCCGGATAGTCCGGACACCTTGCCATTCTCCTCCGGACTCAGCCAGAACGGCGGAAACGTCGTGGTCGAGGGCGGCGCTGATGTAGTCCCTGGCGTCGTGGTTGCGACCGAAATAGGCGATAAACAAATCGCCCGACACCAATTTCCTGCTGTCGATCTGAATACCCGTTACAGGCACCGCCAATTCAGTCAGTACATCACTATCCAGCTCAACAAGCCCAGAAATAAGGTCCTGTAATGAAGCGGACATGTTGATTGTCTGAGCTATATTAGAAGTCATTGGATACTTCTGCTCAAAAGATTTCGCGTAGGTATCTGGTCTGGAGAAATATTTAAGATTCGCATGGCACCAGCGGCAATTTGCGAAAATACCGGCGCGGCAACCTGGCCACCATAATGCTCATCACCTCTCGGTTCATTAATCACGACGACAACAACGATCTTGGGGTCTGAAGCGGGGACCAGACCAACAAAAAACGAGTTGTGCAAGTTGTCTTCGTATCCGTAATCACCGACCACATGAGCTGTACCGGTCTTGCCGGCCACTTCGTAAAATGGAATATTGGCCTCAATCGCAGATCCCCCTCGACTCGAGTCAACCACAGTCTCAAGCATCGCTTTAACCTCGGTGGCGATCGTCGAGCTTATGACCTGCGAATGGGGAAGTTGCGCAAGTTCGTCTTCTGAACGCCGCAACAAGGAAACAGGCTTGCGGATACCATCATCCGCAATTACGGAGTATGCACTGGCCAGCTGAAGTGCCGAGGCAGACAATCCATAACCATAAGACAAGGTCGCCGTTTGAATGGGACTCCATCGGCGAGGGTTGGGCAACACACCTCCGCGCTCTCCTGGGAAACTTGTCCCCGGTACTTCGCCAAACCCTACTCTTTGCAACACATCTCTAATCGGCTCCGCACCTATTTCAAATGCGATCTTACTGGTGCCGATATTGCTGGATTTAGTAATCACAGAAGACAGATTAAGTGTGCCGTAGTTGAAAATATCTCTGACCTCATTTGGACCAACCATCATCCAGCCAGGACTTGTCTCAATTAAGGTATCGGGCTCAAATAATGCAGACTCCAACGCGGCCACAATCGTAAAAGGCTTGACAGTCGAGCCAGGCTCAAAAACGTCAGTGATAGCCCTATTACGCAAAACACTAAAATCTGTCATGCCAGCTTTGTTATGCGGGTTATAGGACGGCTGATTGACCATCGCCAGAACCTCTCCGGTATCCACATCAAGAACTACCGCAGAAGCAGCCTTCGCGCGACGGGTAATGAACCCCGCCTTCAGAGACCGATACGCAAGATTCTGTAATTGAAAGTCAATCGACAGCGACAGATTCTGTCCCGGCTCAGCAGGCTGGATTGTCTGCCGCTCTTCAAGGATATGACCGCGGCGATCCTGAATAATCTGACGTTTGCCCGACGTACCACTCAGCCAGTCGTTGTAAGTCAATTCCAAGCCTTCTTGGCCAACATCGTCTATGTTACTGAAACCAATTACATGCGACGTAACCTCGCCCTGCGGGTAAAACCTCTGATATTCCTGCTGCGCGCCGACATGACTGAGGCCCAGATCAAGAACTTTTTTCGCGTCAGCCGGCGCCAGTCTCCTTTTCACGTAAAGGAACTTGCTGGAAGCGTGGTTCGAAACTGAATTGGTCAGCACATCAGGATTCAGCTCCAGCGCAGCCGCCAGTGCGCCGATGACCTTCGGAGCATCAACCAACTCGCTCGGGTCAACCCAGATCGACTGAACCGGAGTGCTGACCGCAAGCGGCTCGCCGTTACGGTCAGTAATCAAACCTCGGTGCGCGACTAGGGGAATATTTCGAATTGTCCGTTTATCACCCTCTACCTGCAGAAAATCTTTTTCCAGCACGTGGAGAGCACTTAATCTCCAAACGATAATCAAGACACACAAGAGCAAACTGAACAGAATCAGCAACACCCGCCACTGCTCTGCCATGGATTTAAGGCTGCTTTTCATTCAAGTTCACCATAACAATGTCGTTGATGCGTGGCACCTGCATTTGCAGCTCACGAGTTGCTTTCTGCTCTATTCTGCCGTCCAGTCCGAACGTGCTTTGCTCGAGCAGTAGTTGCCCCCATTCCACATCCAACTGATTAGCCTCTTCGCGTAACACTTGAAGCTCGTTGAAAGCAAAACGGTTCTCATGGGTTGTCTTTACAACCATTAAGCCAGAGAAAAGCACCAACACGAGAAGGGCATACAACAGCGCGGAAGAAGCGGAGGCAAGACCAAGCCAGACAAGAACCGAGTGCGGCACCGCAGGCTCAACACTGTCCGCCCGCCTAAATTTTCTGTTAGAGACTGCGCTCACAAAGCCACCGCCGATTCAATTTCAAGTTTTTCTGCTGTTCGCATCACAGCGCTGCGAGCCCTGCTGTTTACTTGCACTTCATCTACGGTCGGGCGTATTGGCCGGCCAATCAGCTTGAGGGAAGGCTTCAACTGTTCCGCAGTGACCGGAACACCGCGGGGAAAGGCATCTCCTTTAGCGCACCTGGCCATGAATTTTTTGACCATTCGGTCTTCGAGCGAATGGAAACTTATCACCACAAGCCGGCCTCCTGTGGCTAGACTGCTGAGAACAACCTCCAGTGCAGATTCCAGTTCAGACAATTCGTTATTGATATGCATGCGTATTGCCTGAAATGTGCGCGTTGCGGGATGTTTATGCTTTTCCCAGGCGGGGTGGGCCTTTTTGACAATATCTGCAAGTTGACTGGTTCGCGTAATGGCCATGTCAGTCCTGACTTTCACAATCGCCCGGGCTATCCTTCTTGAATAGCGCTCTTCGCCAAGTTGATAGATCACATCAGCGATCTTTTGCTCAGGGGCGTCAGCAAGCCACTCTGCTGCAGAGAGTTTAGCTTCACTGTCCATCCTCATATCGAGCGGACCGTCTCTCCTGAAGCTGAATCCTCGCTCGGGGTTATCCAGCTGTGGCGAAGACACACCAAGATCGAACAAAACGCCATCCACCTTGCCAAGCAATCGCGTCTCAGACAAAGCGCTCCCCANAGCGCCGAATGGTGTCTTAATGGCATTGACTCGCGGGTCTTGAGCNANNAGCCCCTGGGCGGCCGCGATCGCTTCAGGATCGCGGTCCAGCACCAGGAGACTCCCCTCCACACCTAAGGTGTCCAAAATTGCTCTGGCATGCCCTCCCCGACCGAAGGTGGCGTCTACATATCTCCCATCGGGGCGAACATTCAGAGCTGAGACCGCTTCTTGTTGCAGAACCGTTTCGTGATGCCTCATCAATACTGACCGTCTTCGCGTATGATTAAAGCGCGAGCGTTCTCAGCTTTTCTGGGAGTTCACCTTCTGTTGCGCTCTCTGTAAGCCAGTTATCTCGCTGCTCAGACCAGCTTTGCTGATCCCAAATTTCCAATTTCTTTCCTTGCCCAATCAGACAGACGTGTTTTTCCAGTTTCGCATACTGCCTCAACTCTTGAGGCACCAAAATGCGCCCACTGTTATCGAGCTCCAAATCGTTCGCATGACCGATCAACAGATGTTTTACCCGCTGAGACATCGGGTCAAAACTGGACAGAGACTCAATTTGCCTCTCAATCTGCTCCCACTCCGGCAAGGGATACATCAGCAGACAGCAGTGATTCGTATCGATCGTCACAACCATCCGGCCAGCGCAGACAGCAACCAACTGCTCACGATAACGAGCTGGCATCGCCATCCGTCCCTTTGCGTCCAGATTGATTGTGTTGATGCCTCGAAACACGCCTTGTCCCTAATACTATTTGCCGACTCTGGTAAATAATGTGAGCCACTAAGCCCCACTTCATTACCATTTAACACCACTTTTCTCCACGAAATCACACTATAGGCAGTGATCGGCCGCTGCGCAAGACAATTTATGTATTTTTTCAAGAAATTACGCGATCCTGCCGCTATCTAGGCGACTACTTTCAAGAAATACCGGTTTAGAAAATCAATAAAGGGGTAAAATACAGCTTAATAGCGAGCAAAATTAAAGTACTTTCTCACCTGCCGGACGCTTGTCAGATGATGTGAAGGGAGCACAATTAGAAAGGTAAGAAAAAAGCGAGTCAGCCTGTAAGCCGGGTTCTGTCTAGGACAATTATTCATCTGCAGCTTGCGTCACCACAAACTTGTAGCGGCCTACCCGAACCCGATGCGAGCAGCATCTCAGGATTCCTATTTGGCCTTGCTCCGAGTGGGGTTTACCTTGCCACGAACTGTTGCCAGTCGCGCGGTGCGCTCTTACCGCACCATTTCACCCTTACCAAATCACAAACGCAATTCGGCGGTATATTTTCTGCTGCACTTGCCGTAGGCTCACGCCCCCCAGGTGTTACCTGGCACCCTGCTCTGTGGAGCCCGGACTTTCCTCTGCAAGCCATGCCTCAGAAAAGGCGGGTTGCAGCAATTGCCCGGCTGACTCACAGTAATCTTAGAGCCTGACAGGCAGCGGCGCAATCCTTAAGATCGACCAGCTGTTTCATTGATCTCTCTCCAGCACGCGTCGATACAGCTCATTCTTTGACAATCCGAGGAAGGCGCTGATGAAGGCGACCGCTTTCTTCATCGGCATCTCCTTGCGGAGCTCTGCAACCAGCCCATCGGCTTTTTCGAGCTTCGCTTCTTGCCAGGCTGCCTCATCTCCGCCCGCTATGACGACCACAAACTCACCTTTCATGTGGTTCTCATCTTCCGCCAACCAGGTCAGGGCCGACGCCAGCGTGCCACAGAAATGCTGCTCAAATTTCTTAGTAAGCTCTCTTCCCAAAAAGACCTTGCGAGAGCTTTCAAAATGCGACGCACAGGCCTGGAGCATGGAATTGATTCGATGAGGCGCTTCATAGAAGATCATCGTGCGCTGTTCAGTTGCTAACGCCATAAGGCGTTTGCCACGCGGACCGGCTTTGGCCGGGAGAAAACCTTCAAAACTGAAGCGGTCAGTAGGCAGCCCTGCGACACTCAGGGCTGCAACGAACGCGCTGGGTCCGGGTATCGGGATCACATTCAGCCCATGACTCCTAGCCTCCGCGACGAGCCCGTAGCCCGGATCCGAGATAAGCGGCGTGCCAGCATCAGAAACTAGCGCGACTGATTCGCCTTGATTCAACCTGTGAATTATACTCTGGCTCGTACTTTGTTCTGAGAAGTCATGATATGCTGTCATCCGAGTTGCTATGCTGTAGTGGCTGAGTAACTTCTGCGTTTGCCTCGTGTCCTCCGCCGCAATCAACTCAACCTGCCTGAGCACTTCAATCGCACGCAGGG
>NZJB01000103.1 GCA_002691885.1 Gammaproteobacteria bacterium | reverse complement strand
GCATGCCGTCCCGCAGAAATAATTTTCGATCAAGCGTATCGGCAAAAGCTTCATCATGCGTAACCACGATATAGCTGATGTCCAGCTTCTCGTTGAGATCAGACATCAGATCCTGAATATTGAGAGCGGTATTGCGATCAAGATTGCCGGTCGGCTCATCNAGCAGGACGCAGGCCGGCTCCGTNACCAGTGCTCTNGCTATTGCGATACGCTGACGCTCTCCNCCGGAGAGTTCTGATGGCNTATGTGACGCCCGNTCAAGCAAACCNACTCGCTCCAGNATNANCTGACTTTTCTGTAAAGCCTCTCTCCTGGAATAGCCTGCGATCAGTAAGGGCATNGATATATTTTCCAGTGCGCTAAATTCGGATAGTAAATGNTGGAACTGATAGACGAAACCGAGATACAGGTTCCGCAATCGGCCACGCTCTGTTTCATCGACCTCAGCCAGATCCTGCCCAGCAACGATAACTCTCCCCCGGGAAGGCAGATCCAAGCCGCCGAGCAAATTCAGCAGGGTCGTCTTACCAGAACCCGAGGTCCCCAGAATCGCAAGTTGCTCCCCTTGCTTAACCCGGAGAGAGATCTGCCTGAGCACTTCCAGACATTGCGGCCCTTCCGTATAGGTTTTGCCCAGATCCAAGCATTCAAGAACTACAGACACAATTCACCCTCGTTCGAGTCAGACTATTCATAACGCAACACTTGCGCAGGTTCTATACAACTCGCGCGATAAGCTGGATACAGGGTCGCCAGAAAACAGATGCCAAGAGCGACCAGGCAAACCAGCATCACCTCAGAAGGAATCACATTAGTTTGCAGATGCGATAAGAGGTAAAGGTTCGCTCCCTCGAGATTCGAGTTGATAAACTGCTCTACAGCGAGGCTTATGTCTGTAATGGAGCCGGCTAGCCCCAGCCCCAGCACGGCACCCAACACTGTTCCTAAAATCCCGGCGAAAAGGCCTTGCACAATGAATATTGTCATGACGGTCGCCCGGCTGGCCCCCATGGTCCGCAGTATTGCGATATCTGCACTTTTATCCGAGACAAACATCACCAGCGTCGAAATGATGTTNACCGCACCGATAATCACAATCATCAACAGCATAAAAGCCGTCAGGAATTTTTCCATATTNAGCGCATCAAACAGACTCGCCTGCACTTCGTTCCATGGGGTGATTTTGAGATCCGGATANTCTAAAAAAACTTGAGCAGCGATGTCACCGGCACGGTCNATGTCGCTGACCCGCAATCGCAGGCGAATATCAACACCTGGGTCATTGGCGAACAGACGCTCTGCGGAAGTCAATGAAATCAGAGCGGAATTGTGGTTACTGTAAAGTCCGAAGTCGGCGAAACCGATCACCTCAGCACCCTGTTCTTCATTCAGTCTCCTGCTCAATAAGTCACCGAGACTCAGCAAACTCACTTGTGTCAAACTCCGCACTCCCAGTTGACCCGCCAGGCTGGCACCAAGAATAACGCCATTTTCTGATTCACCGAGACTGGCTAGTAGGTCAACGAATGTTGCCCTACTGGGCTCGCTGACCGATGATTCCAATGCCGTGTCAATGCCGCGTACCGCGATAAAGGCCGTTTCTCCCTGATGAGTGATACTGGCTTCAGCTTCTATGAACGGAGCCACGGCAATGACTTCGTTTGAACTGAGCGCNAGATCACGTAACTCGTGCCAATTGGCTTGCAGCNCGGGCCCNGCAATTGTCACATGAGGTATGGACTTGAGCGCCTCCATTCTCAGCGTCGTTATCGAGCCGTTTATCACTGCTAGCGCAACAATCAGAATGAATACGCCGAGGGTGACACCAAGCACCGAGATNAATGAGACAAATGAGAGTAGCAGGCTGTTCTTTTGAGCCAGCGAGTAGCGTAATCCGATAAATAGTGGAAATGATCTGAGCATTCAGTAAGCAACTTTCTCGCAGCTTGGCAGAAATGTCTGCCAAACAGACCAAAGTCCGATAACGCGCACGCTGAATACCGAGTCGNTTAGACTACAGGTGATCGGCGTGACGTTGCAGAAGCCGCTGGACTGTCTTGAAACTGATCGGCATCACTGGTGTGGACACTTCATTCGAAATAGATCTGAGTGANTTCCCTTCCCTCTTNAGCTCAAATATCCGCTTGAGAACCTTCTGCTCCATCGGGTTTTCGATCAGTCGACCGTTATCGTGGATCATATAGCCAAATGGACGGCTTCCCCCCAGATAACGCCCCTGCTGCTTCTGCCGTTGTTTGACCCCTTTAATCCGTTCGGCTGATTTACGCTTCTCAAGTGCCGCAAAAATTGCGACGCCGCGACTGACACTGACTGTGAGGTCANGATCGGTAATATCCCCCCCGAGNTCCACAANATGGANCGCGANCTGCCTTTGCGTGAACAGATTTATGAGCAGAAGCGCTTCTTGACTCGAACTGGCAATGCGCTCAAGACTGCTACATAACAACACGTCGCCGGGGTTCATTGCCTCCAGCAGCAATTTACCACGCTCACGGTCGACAAATTCCTGATTCCAACGGCAGTTGGTCTCGGTGATCGTCTGTGTCATATACCAACCTTTCTGAAGACANTAGGTCTGTATCCCCAGTAACTCCGACTCCAAAATACGGTTTAAGCGGTTCTGGTCCATCGAGTCTTCTAGCTCGGACGTTCTGCAGTAGGCGTAAATGGTCATCGTAAAAATTCCCCTTACCGATTGGATAGATATCCAGCACGGCCCATATCAACAANGTCTGGNTCACTTTGCATTNGATTTAGAAAAGTGACCCTANNGNATTGAATTTTAANAACTTAAAAACACAAAATTGGCCGGCCTGACCCAACATTTCGCCAGTGAATGAGGCTTAGCTCCTGAATCTAACGCGTGTGCATTGTGTCTGTGCTAAGTCAAAGCCACAGCCGAGCATTCAATCATAGCGCTCGGACTGAATCAAGAACTAGCCATGACAGAATGACTTGCTGACCTGGGAGTATCTCCTTTACCCGTTACCCTTAGCGTATGCGTTTCAAAACCTTCTCCATATTACTGTTTTCGATCAATATTTCTTACTGTTTACTCGCATAACAGTTGTGATCCTGGTTCAGTATTGATACGATAACCGTACTGTCAGTCAGTACCCCGCTGGGGAAGCAACCCATAGTATTGAGACGAAGGGTAGACTAGGCAAGCCGATTACTTGCACCTGACAGGCAACATTAACCTTTGCGTTGAGCTTTATAGTTCCAGCGGGTCTAACGGTATACAAGACTCACAGAAGACCAGAGCGCAAGAAGGTGATAGAAGGTTGTACTTGAAACCAGATACATCCTATCACGCCTCACCAATGCTCAACGCGAACCAGAGCAAATGCTCAAAGTCAGGGCAAGCACCTAGGTGGAAGGCTGCTCAACATGACATCAACTGAACACCGCCACGGATCGCCGCATGAACGTGCGATCCGGGAAAAAGTGACAGAGACCATAGGTCGAATATTCGAGAAAACCCGCGCAAGTGGTCCANGAGATCAAGCGTNGGGCGAAGCAGAAAATTAAATTTATTCCCAAATTCAGGCGTATAGAGACAGTTCCTACGGATTATTTTGGAAAAAAGCGTCGGCCACGAAGCCATTTCGTGGCGCATGATCGTGGACTTACTGACTCTGAATGACGTTTTGGCCGCCATAAAGCCAATACTTCGATAACGCCCTGCTCCTCTCTGAATGTCCCCTGCGGTTTACTGTCCTTTACTGAAAAGGAATGTAAATCCGATGAAACGCATGCTGATCAATGCTTCGCAGGAAGAGGAACTTCGCGTTGCTCTTGTAGATGGACAACGCCTCTACGATCTGGATATTGAGAACCGAACCAGAATTCAGAAAAAAGCCAATATATACAAAGGCAAAATCACCCGCGTGGAACCCAGTCTCGAAGCCGCTTTTGTGGACTTTGGCGCGGAGCGCCATGGCTTTCTGCCCCTGAAGGAAATTTCGCGCCAATACTTCAAATCAGACGCACCTCGACTGAGTGATAAAACCACAATTAAAGACCTTGTAGCTGAGGGTACCGAAGTCATTGTGCAGGTTGAAAAAGAGGAGCGCGGCAACAAGGGGGCAGCTCTAACTACTTTTATCAGCCTGGCAGGTCGCTACCTTGTACTGATGCCCAACAACCCCAAAGCGGGCGGTATCTCTAGACGTATTGAGGGCGATGACCGCTCAGAAATTCGAGAGGCGCTGCGGACTCTGACGATTCCTGACAGTATGGGCCTTATTGTCAGAACTGCGGGGGTTGGCAAGGAGCATGACGAACTGCAGTGGGATCTGGATTACTTATTAGCCCTCTGGGATTCTATTCAGGAAGCGGGCGCTCAGCGTGCCGCNCCCTTTCTGGTTTTCGCTGAAAGCAACGTCATCCTCAGAACGATGCGCGATTATCTTAGAAAAGAAATCGGTGAAGTCCTGTTAGACACGAAGGAATCCCATGAAGAGGCGCTAAGCTTTATTCAGCAGGTCATGCCTCAGTATGAGAGCCGCATTAAACTCTATGACGACAAATTGCCTTTATTTAATCGGTACCAGATTGAGTCACAGATAGAAAGCGCCTTTGAGCGAGAGGTCACTCTGCCTTCCGGAGGCTCTGTTGTTATTGATCCGACTGAGGCTCTGATCTCAATTGATATCAATTCGTCACGGGCGACAAGGGGCGCTGATATTGAAGAAACGGCCCTCAATACAAACCTTGAAGCCGCAGATGAAATAGCTCGACAACTTCGCCTTCGCGATATGGGCGGACTGGTTGTTATCGACTTTATAGACATGATGTCGAACCGTAACCAGAGGGATGTGGAAAACCGGATTCGCGAGGCACTGGAGAGCGATCGAGCACGCGTTCAAGTTGGTCGAATTTCCCGTTTCGGATTGTTGGAAATGTCACGACAGCGATTGCGGCCGTCTCTCGGGGAAACGCAAGCCATTGTCTGTCCGCGGTGCAACGGCCAGGGCACGATCCGTGACATTGAATCGCTGTCTCTGTCACTTCTCAGGATCATTCAGGAAGAGGCCAACAAAGAGAAGAGTCTTGAAGTGAAAGCAACTGTTCCACTTATCGTGTCTTCTTACTTACTGAACGAGAAACGCTCTGCACTTACCGATATAGAAACGCAAAGCAGCACCCGCGTGGTTATCGTGCCAAATCCGGAGATGCAGACTCCCCACTATGAAATTGTCGGAGTCAACAGACATGCGGAGACCTATGAGGTTGACGCCAGTTCCGAACCAACCGTCGCGGCACAGAAAGTGAAGCCCGACACCGAACAGCCTGCGGTGCAAAAACCTGCAGTCAGCAATGCACCTTCCGCACGCACCTCACCTGAGAAAAAAGGATTCTTCGAAGCCTTGTTTTCCGGAATTGCTGGCCTGTTCTCCAGCTCGTCAAAGGAGGAAAGCCAGAAGATTAAGGGGCGAGAGCAGAAACGACGGAGTAACCGTAACAGTCGATCGCGGAATCAAAGGGGTCAGCAGGCTAGCAACGATCGAAATGCAAATCAATCGCGCAGAGACAAACGTGACGGAGGAGATGACGGAAACAAAAATTCCCGAGATCAGAAGCGCAGAAAACCTCAGAGTAAAGCAGATAAAGGCCCCGATCACCGAATCAGGGCCGGAGAGGGATCCCAGCAAGAGAGAGAGCCAAGGCAAGAAAAGCAGGGCAAATCGAATCGCGAACAAAATCGGCGCAGACGGTCAAATCGGGATGATTCCGGCCAAATTCAAAGCCAATCAGAGCGCCCGACCACGCACGACGACAACACAGTTGGCGAAAAGTCTGGTTCTGCTCAGAGACGCGGCGGAGAGAGGCGACCACGAAATACCAGTCAGCGTAAACGCGGACCACGCCCACAAGAGGCGGCAAGTGATACTCACGCTGCGGAGGACATCAGCGCGGCGGCTGCGGTTGGGCTTAGCGAACAGCCAACGAACATGCAAAGTACGCTAAGCTCTCAACATAAAGTTGAAAGGACTACTCCCGAAGTCACCGCGGGTAACAACGCGGCGGCTGAAACCACTACATCGACAAACATAGCTAACTCCACTAGGGTCGCTACGATCGNTCCTGCTTNCGACGAGCAGCCTGCAGCGGCGCATGAGCCGAGCTCTACAAACAGGNACACCGCAAGGGATNGNAATGAAAGATCAGNTCANCCTGCGTCATCNNNCNAAACGCGTGACGAACCGATCAAACAAGAAACACCNCCCANAACGNAAGCTGAANCAGCAACCGCAGATGATGCCNAAGTTGGGACNNANCAGGGCACTGNAGAAAGNCACAGAACGTCTGCGCCGNCAGNACGAACAACCGAATCAAGCAAGNCAACGTCNGCCTCAAGCTNTCGAGCTCCAAATGATCCCCGAGANGTNAAGAGAAGACAGCTTGGTTCAGAGGAAACGCNAGACTAATTGGTAGAACTTNCGACACAAAANGGGCCCGGCACAGCCGGGNTTTTTGNTTTCTNNCANAGGTAGCTNNAAGCAACCTNTAGATTAAAGTGCGTGCTCAAGNTCAGGAAGCGCTTCAAACAAATCTGCTACCAGACCATAATCAGCAACCTGAAAGATTGGCGCTTCTTCNTCCTTGTTGATTGCCACGATAACTTTCGAGTCTTTCATCCCCGCCAGGTGCTGAATTGCGCCCGATATACCGACAGCTATGTAGAGATCCGGNGCNACAATCTTGCCTGTTTGGCCGACCTGATAATCGTTTGGCACAAAACCCGCATCGACCGCCGCTCGTGATGCTCCGATCGCGGCTCCAAGCTTGTCTGCAACCTTTTCAAGAAGGGCAAAGTTCGAGCCGTCCTGCATTCCGCGACCCCCTGATACAATTATTGACGCTGCGGTNAGCTCTGGTCTCTCCGACACGGANAACTGCTCNCTCAAAAACTGGGTCATGGTTTGATCTGTCATNTGCTCNGATANAGAGATCGTGGCATNCCCACCATCCCCTGCTTCTGCAAATGCNGTAGTGCGAACAGTAACTACCTTAACTGGGTCAGACGACTGTACTGTTGCCATAGCGTTCCCCGCATAGATGGGTCTGACGAAGGTATCGGCGGATTTTACTTCGACAATATCTGATATTTGTCCCACATCAAGGAGTGCTGCCACACGAGGCATCAAATTCTTACCGGCAGTTGTTGCTGCTGCGAACAGATGCGAATAGTCGCCGGATACCGCCNCCACAAGAGGTGCAACTGCCTCGGGCAACTGATTCNAATAAGCGGCGCCGTCGGCAACAATGACCGCGCGAATGCCTGCCACGGCTGCAGCCACAGCCGCAGCAGTCTGACAATCCGCTCCCGCAATCAGTACATCGACAGGCTCGCCGATTGCTGACGCCGCGGTAATGGTGTTCAAGGCGGATTTTTTAAGTGAGCTATTGTCGTGCTCAGCGATTACTAAAGTACTCATGATCTTTAAATTACCTTCGCTTCGGTTTGCAGCTTCTCAACAAGTTCTGAGACCGACTCTACTCTGATACCTGCAGACCTTTCATCCGGTGGCGCTACACTCAAAGTCTTAATGTTAGACACAATTTGTACACCTAGATCCTCCGGGGAAACACTGTCAATGGGCTTCTTCTTTGCCTTCATGATGTTGGGCAGAGAGGCATAGCGAGGCTCGTTCAGGCGCAAGTCTGTAGTCACAACTGCTGGTAACGTCAGCAGAACGGTTTGNTCACCCCCATCTATCTCGCGAGTAACTTCTATCGAACCATCTTTTAATTCGGCGTTGCAGGCGAACGTCCCTTGTGGCATGTCACACAAGGCGGCAAGCATTTGCCCGACCTGATTGTTGTCCGTATCGATTGACTGCTTTCCAAGGATGACAAGATCCACCGCTTCTTTTTTGACGATGGCTTTGAGAACCTTCGCGACCGACAAAGGCTCTGGCGCCTCTTCAGTCTCTACCATAATACCGCGGTCTGCCCCCAGAGCGAGTGCGGTCCTAATTTGCTCCTGGCTGGAGCTTGGACCGACGGAAACCGCAATNACTTCTGTCGCANGGCCGGCTTCCTTTAATCGGATTGCCTCTTCCACAGCAATTTCACAGAAAGGATTGATCGCCATCTTGGTATTAGTCAGGTCAACACCGCTTTCATCTGATTTAACGCGAACACGCACGTAAGCGTCGACGACACGCTTTACTCCAACAAGAATCTTCATGGATTCTCCAAAGATAACAACATAGAAACAGAGAGGCCCGTCGGCTATTGCAGCGGGCCATCCGGTCGCAAGTCTGTCGAACAAAGTCTGCTAACCCATGCTCCCGACCACGGACCGCCCCTCAGAAGAGGGTTGTAATAATGCCGTTTTTGCTGCAATAGGTCAACTCAATGCATTAATAATATCAGGCTAACTTACTGATAATTCAGCAAGTTAGCTGCACTTCAAGGCAAATTTCCCAGTTTAACTATACAGAGATGAAAATTAATCCAGCGAGAAAAAGATACCACTACTGAAAACACCCAGTCTGGGCGCCTCTTTAACCTCATGCTCGACAGCAATTTCAGCCAAACGATAAAAAACTGCCCGGCTCAGAAGCCCAGTCAGACCATCGCGCACATGTATCACCGGATGTAGGAAGTCAGCTCCGCCGCGCTCCTCCACTGCCAGATGATGCTCACTGTCAGCGATAATCTGCTCATCGGTGCTAGTGTGAAATCGGATGACCTGGACGCCATTTTGCTGACTCACGTCCATCCCAATAATTATGAAGGGACAGCGTTCAACCGTAATGCCAACTTTTTCAGCCGGGGTCACCAGATAATAGCGATCATCCTCTTTTTTCAATATTGACGAGAACAGCTTTACCAACTCTCTACGTCTGATCGGCCGGCCTTCATGGAACCAGCTCCCATCACGCTTGATCACGATATCGAGGTCACCGCAAAAAGGTGGATCCCAGAGATGCACAGGTGCAGGACCTCGTGGCGCATAGCTCGAAGCCAGTTTGGCAAGATCCGTTAATTGATCGCTTGGCATAAGAAGCTGTCTGAGGTTGTATCAGTCAGTCTGTATTTTGAACTTACTTCCCCGAAATAGCTATCCCACAAATTCCGGCTCAGGAAGCGAGTTCCGATGAGCTCGGGGCGCGTCGTGGTA